>NZ_JABUZF010000109.1:0-4675 GCF_014897885.1 Halomonas sp. 3D7M
TTTGTAACTGCTCGTGGCGGCGAGTGAGCTCTTGGCAGCCTTTGGTGTTATGGCCAAGGTGCAGGGTGCCTGTACGCGTTGCATCGCACTCAATGGCATAGCGCTCAATAATGTCGAAGACTTTTGCTGGCGCGCCGCCCAAAATAGTATTAACGCGTTCGCCTGTTTCTTCACCTAGCGCGGCCACGATGTCATCGGGTGGAATCCAAAGCCCAGCATTAACCAGACCAACATTGCGGCCTGAACCCCCCGTGGGGATATCTCCCGCCTCCAGCAAGATGACCTTGATGCCTTTTTCGGCCAAATGTAACGCGGTGGACAGACCCGTAATACCGCCACCAACAACACAGACCTCGGCCTCTTCCTGGTTCGCTAACGCAGGATAGTGTACTGGGGCTTCCGCGCTCGTTTGCAGCCAAAGGCAGCGCTCGGAGAGGGTCGTTTGCATCTTATAGTACCTCCTGAAAAGAAGCGCAGGTCGGCCATAGGCCGACCTTGTATGGCTATGAAGTAGGTTGGGAGGAGTAGTTGGTTTGAGGCGTATGGGGTGATTTTTCAGCCGCGCTCTCGGGGGATTCACGAGGAATAAAGCGGCCAGTTAGTGCCCACAGCAGGCCGAATAAAGGGGATAGCCAGCAAGCAAATGCAAAGGGCGCATATGCTAGCGTGGGTACGCCAATCGTCGAGGACACAAACCCACCGCCCATGTTCCAGGGAATTAACGGAGAGGAGAGCGTGCCATTGTCTTCAATGGTGCGTGACAGCGTCGAAGTCTTATAGCCCATGGCTTGATACTGGCCTTTCAGCAAGCGACCGGGCAGCACCAGCGTTGTATAAACATCGCCAATAATAGTGCTTACCGCCAGCGTTGTGCCGGCGCTTGTTGCCACTAAGCTGAAGCGACCTTTAATGAGCCGCATGAGCTGCTTAATAATCGCGTCAACGGTGCCATAGGCTTCTAACATGCCAGCAAAGCCCAGCGCGAAGAACGTTAGCGTTACCACCCAGGTCATGGAGAGCACACCGCCACTGCTGAGTAGAGCATCAATCGCCGGATTGCCAGTATCGCTGCTAAAGCCATTTTGCATGGCATCAAACACGGCATGAACGGTTTCGCCCTGAACGCCGATAGCCACTAAGCCGCCTATCGCAGCGCCGGTGAAAATAGTCGGGAAAGGTGGGAATTTGGCAAGCGCTAAACCGATCACAACAAAAGGCGGAATCAGCGTTACCCAGGAGAGCGTAAAGGTGTCATCAAGAGCCTGACGAAACGTTGCAATATCGGTACTTCGTTCAAGCTGGCCGCCATAGCTAGTGCCGAGCCATAAATAAAGCACCAGCGCGACAATCATGGCGGGCACCGTAGTGGCCATCATGCTGCGTATATGGCTCCATAAATCGGTTTCACATACGGCAGGGGTTAAGTTGGTAGTCTCTGATAAGGGCGACATTTTATCGCCAAAGAACGCACCGGATACCAGCGCCCCGCCCGTTAGATACATGGGAATGCCCAGCCCTTCCCCGATTCCCATTAGGGCAAGCCCGAGTGTTCCTACTGTGCCCCAGGATGTGCCTGTGGCAAGGGATACCAAAGCACTAATGACGCATGTCGCGACAAGGAAGTAAGAGGGTGAAACCAGCTGAAAACCGTAATACATCAGCGTGGGAACGGTGCCGGAAAGAATCCAGGTGCCAATCACCATACCGACCGCTAATAGAATAAAAATAGCGGGCATCCCCAGCTTAACCACCTCAAGCATTGAGGCTTCCATTTTTTGCCAGGGTACGCCACGGATGCGTCCGCACAGGGCACAAATCATTATCCCGAAGGCTAAAGGAATATGCGGGGTAAAGTCAGAGAAGATAAAAAATTGCAGAATTAGAATGGCGGTAGTGGCCAGCAGCGGTAATAGCGCCATCGCGAGGCCCGGCGTCGGGCCGATTTGGACATCGTCACGCATACATCACCTTGATTTTTTTATGTTTTTAGTAAGGGCCCTGCAGGGAAGGGCCCTTATAGAGGGGAAGGGTTAGTCGAACTTAATGCCTTGGGCCAGTGGGAGTTCACGAGAGTAGTTCACGGTGTTAGTTTGGCGACGCATATAGCTCTTCCAAACGTCGGAGCCAGACTCTCGACCGCCGCCGGTTTCCTTCTCGCCCCCAAACGCACCGCCAATTTCAGCACCGCTAGGGCCGATGTTGACGTTGGCGATGCCGCAGTCACTGCCAACCGCGGAGATGAAGGTTTCGGCTTCGCGAACATCGGTGGTGAAAATACAAGATGACAGGCCCTGGGGAACGTCATTATTGGTAGCAATGGCCTCATCCAGCTCTTTGTAGGTGAGGACATAGAGAATGGGCGCAAAGGTTTCGTGCTTGACCAGATCGTTTTGCTCGGTCACTTCAACAATGGCAGGCTCGACGTAGTAGCCTTCGTTGCTGTTGGCGATCTCTACACGGTTGCCACCGAACACCTTCGCACCTTGTTCACGCGCTTTAGCTAGCACGCTTTGCATCGCATCAAAGGCTTGATGGTCAATTAGCGGGCCAACCAAATTACCCTCAAGCGGGTTGCCGATGGACACCGCGCTATACGACTTCTTCAGACGCGCTAAGATTTCGTCTTTAATGGATTCATGAACGACTAAGCGACGCAGTGTCGTGCAGCGTTGCCCAGCCGTACCTACCGCAGAGAAAAGGATGGCGCGAGTCGCCATATCAAGGTCTGCACTTGGCGCTAAGATCATGGCATTGTTGCCACCCAGCTCAAGAATGCTGCGGCCGAAGCGTGCTGCCACTTGTGGGCCTACTTCGCGACCCATGCGGGTGCTTCCGGTAGCGCTGATCAGCGCAACGCGAGTGTCATTGACCAGCTGCTCACCGGCGGCACGCTCACCAATTATCACCTGGCTCAGGTGCTTGGGTGCCTCATCGCCGAACTCTTCAATGGCACGCTCTAACAGTGCTTGGCATGCCAGCGCTGTTAACGGTGTTTTTTCTGAAGGTTTCCACAGCAAGCTATTGCCGCATACCAGCGCTAAGGCTGAATTCCATGCCCAAGGGGCAACGGGAAAGTTAAATGCCGTAATTAGGCCAATCGGGCCTAACGGGTGCCAGCTTTCACGCATGTGGTGACCAGGGCGCTCGGAAGCGATGGTCAGTCCAAAAAGCTGGCGAGATTGACCAACGGCAAGGTCGCAAATGTCGATCATTTCCTGAACTTCGCCAAGCCCTTCCTGGAGAATCTTGCCGCACTCCCAGGTGACCAGCTCGCCGAGAGATTCCTTGTGCTGGCGCAGTTGATCGCCAAAAAGGCGCACCAATTCACCACGACGGGGGGCTGGCACGCTTTTCCAGGCCTGGAAGGCTTTTTCTGAGTTCGCGATAGCTGTTTCAACGTCGCTGCTAGAGGCCGTTGTAAGACGACCAATTTCGCTACCATCAATCGGCGTTGTAACAATCAGGTCGCCGCCTTGATACTGTTCTTTTGCGACGCCCATTTTTTCCATCAGGGAATGAATCATTGCTTCACCAAATATTGAGTTGTGAGTAAATTGGTTACAGGGCCAGTATTGCCAAGCTTGCGGTGGCTCATCAAACGATGTTTGTGAAAAACATCATTCCTTAATTTCACCAAGTGGGATTGCCATGCGTCGTCGAAACTTACCTTCTTTGACCAGCCTGAACTGTTTTGAGGCAGCGGCGAGACATCTCAGTTTTACGCGGGCTGCGGATGAACTGAGTCTGACGCAAAGTGCGGTGAGTAAGCAGGTGTCACAATTGGAAGTAACGCTGCAACATCCGTTATTCAGGCGGGTGAGAAAGCGCCTGCACCTGACGCCAGAGGGGGCGGTCTATCTCGGCGAGGCGCGTAAAATATTAGCCCAGGTCGAAATGTCCACGCGTTATATGCAGTCTTATGGCGTAGAGGCAGATGTGCTGAATATCGCCACGTTGCCCACCTTTGGGGCACGGTGGCTTATCCCCAGACTCAACGGGTTCCGCTTTAAACATCCCAATATTAATCTCAATATTTCTAACCGTACCGAACCGTTTGATATGCAAAAAGAGCGCATAGAGGCGGCGTTCTTTTTTGGCCATGGTGTATGGCCGCGGGCTGAGTGTATAAAGTTGCTGGATGAAGAGGTGGTGCCTGTCTGCGCGCCTTCCGCCATGGAGCAAACAACCGTTCGCGACCCATTAGACTTAACAGACATGGTGTTGTTACAGGTTTCTACTCGGCCCGAAGGGTGGCATGACTGGTTTGAAGCACAAGACCTCTATACGGAGCACAGCTACCATGGCCCAAGATTCGATACGTTCTATATGGCGTTAAGGTCGGCCCGCGCGGGCTGTGGCGTCGCCCTAGTGCCAAAATTCCTTGCTCAGGAAGAGCTTGATGAGGGGAAGTTAATCATTCCTTGGCAGTTCTCGCTTAAAAGCCAGGATGCTTACTACATGGCCTACCCAGAGCATATGGTCGACGTTTATAAGCTGCGCGTTTTTATTGAGTGGATACGAGCTCGTTTGGATTAGTTGTTAGTTGTTAGTTGTTAGGGCGACGGGTAAATAGTCGGGCAGGCGCTTTAGTTCTTCTAAGGGCATGGGGCGTGCGAATAGGTACCCTTGGAGTAGGTCACAGTGGCGGCGAGTGAGGTCTTCTTGCTGTTGCTGG
>NZ_JABUZF010000109.1:4752-9654 GCF_014897885.1 Halomonas sp. 3D7M
TAAATGAGATGCTGGGTATCTTGTGATACTTTCAAGTGCTTTATTGCAGCGTTGAAAGTGTCCGTTAAGGTCAAATTCATAAACGCCATCAGGGTGATTCACAAACAGGGAGCGGTGCCACTCAGAAAGTGTGCGCCGGATCGAAGCGCATAATGTAAACCAGCGCGTCAGGCAGCATCAATTTTGCCTATTCAATTAGCGCGACCAGCGTTGTGGTGAGTGGCGCTCCGGCGGCGATCAGCTCGTGGATTTCCTGCTGGGCCTCTAGTAGCGGAAATTCATGGTGCATAACGCGCCCTTTTCATGCATGAGGCTCAAGGGTCGTATGACTGTATTTATGTTTAATTCTGACGCGTAGCTATTCAACTCGTACCATGTAACTAAACATAAGTGATAGCAACGTAAAAGTGCTCCTCCTTTATGCTAATTCTCGCGATATCCGACTAAAGCTATTGCATTGCTTGCCGATACTAAAAGACGCCAAAAAAAATGTAAGGAAGTCTCCCATGCGTCATGAGTTCAGGCCGTCATTATTTTGCCCCTTAGCAAACCTTCAGCTCTGTTTCATTGAGGAGTGTTAATGGTTGCACCATTGCCACCGAATGAAGCAGACCGTTTGCGTGCGATGTGGCGCTATATCCGTCATAACCAGGCTCCTGACGCTGTTTTAGATGCTATTACTCGTTCTGCCGCCAAGTTTTTTGACGTTCCAATTGTGCTGATCAGCTTGGTTGAAGAAGAGTGTCAGTGGTTCAAGAGCCAAGTGGGCCCCGAAATTGCCAATATCCCCCGTGACGTCTCGTTCTGCGCTTATACTATTTTGGAAAACGAGCTTTTGGAGGTGGTGGATGCCACTGTGGATGCCCGTTTCCAGAATAATCCCTTAGTCACCGGCCCGCCTTATATTCGCTACTACCTGGGAGCGCCGCTAGTGACGCCCGACGGGTTTTCTATTGGCACGCTGTGCCTGATAGATCACCGCCTAAGGGCCATAGGTGACGAGCATAAGCGTCATTTGCAGACCTTAGCCCACCAGGTCATGAGTCATCTGGAATTGCAGCGGCTTCAGCGTCTTGAGCAACTTATTAATCACGCGGGGCTGGGTGTTTGGGAGCTCGATGTAAGCTCCAATACGATATGGAGTAATGAGGCGTTTCTACGCTTGCATGGCGCTTCGCCGTTAACACCTAGTAGCCGCTTTGAGCTCGCAAGTCACTATTTGCCTGAAGATCGCGACACACTGGAAAGCGGGTTGGGGAGAATCATTCATCAGGGCACTCCTTTTGACGCCTGCCTACGTTTGAAAGCCCCCGGCGAAACGGCGATTACCTGGGTACAGTTAACGGGTGCCTCTATCGACGATACGGTGCCTGCCCGTCATATTGCCGGTACCCTGCAGGACATTACGCTCCTTCAGCGGAACAAACACGAACTTGAGTGGCGTCACCGTATCGACGATCTAATCACTCGCCTGCAAGCGAGCATTATTGCTGGAGATAATATTTCTGATACGTTTTCAGGTGCGCTAGAGGCGCTGCTGTCGCTAACAGAGAGTGAATACGGGTTTATTGGTGAGGTGTTTAAGGATGAGAGCGGAGAGCCGTTTCTTAAGACCCACGCCATTACTGATATTAGTTGGGACGACGCTTCACGGACACTTTACCGTAAGGCACAAGCGCACGGTTTAGTGTTCTCTCAGTTAGACTCACTCTATGGTCATGTTCTGCGTACTGGCAAGCCGCTGATTAGCAATCGGCCTTCCCATGATCCAAGGCGTGGCGGACTGCCTAAAGGGCATCCTTCCCTCGATACGCTGTTGTGTCTGCCTGTCTCGGTGGAAGGCGAGATGGTTGCTATGCTGGGACTTGCCAACTGTGCTAAGGGGTATAGCAATGAAACGCTTACGTTGCTTGAGCCTTTGCTCCGGCCACTTGGTCAACTGATTCACGGCTTACGCTTGCGCCGTCAGAACGACGAAGCCTGGAAGCGCCTGGAGCTATCCTCCAAGGTGTTTTCTAGCAGTCGTGAAGCGATCATGATCTCGGATAGCGATAACCGCATTATTGAGGTTAATGAAGCATTTGAACGAATTACCGGCTATACCCGTGACGAAGTGCTTGGCAAGAACCCTCGGGTCTTATCGTCAGGGCGCCAAACGCCTAGCTTCTATCGGTCACTGTGGGCATCGCTGAACGAGAAGGGATATTGGCAGGGGGAGGTGATTAATCGACGCAAAAACGGCGATCCATTGCCAGAGATGCTGTCAATTTCAGTGGTACGCAATGAAACTGGTGACACTACCCATCATGTTGCCGTTTTTTCCGACCTGACGCGCATCAAGCAGCATGCGGATGAGCTGTTTCGAGCGGGGTATGTGGATCGCCTGACCGCGCTGCCTAATCGCCGCCACATGATTAAGCTTATGCATGAGGCACTTGATAGCAGCAAGCCAGATGAAACCCTGGCAATAGCGGTACTTGACTTAGACGGGTTTCAGGAACTCAATTTGAGATTTGGTCGAGCGGGGGCTGATCGAATCCTGGTGGTTTTGGCTGGACAATTAGTCGATGCGCTAGGGGCAGGTGATCTTATCGCTCGTATTGGGGGGGATGAGTTTGCTTTTCTGCTGCACCGATTTGAGGGTGGTATTGAGCGTTTAAATCTTATACTTCAACAGGTTACGAAACCACTGACGATACCTGAACTAGGGGGCACAGATAAGGCGCCGCTGAGACTGACTGGCAGCCTAGGCGTTACACTCTTTCCTGCTGATCACAATGATCCTGACACCCTGTTACGTCACGCCGACCAAGCGATGTATCGCGCCAAAATGGCCGGTGGTAATCGTTTCGTCCTATTCGATCCTGAGCGCGAACAAGAGCTTAAGAACCTTCAGATCCGGCGCGGACAAATTGCACGTGCACTTGATGCAGATGAGTTTGTGCTCTTTTACCAGCCGCAGTTTGATCCAGTCTTTCAGCAGGTCACCGGTGTAGAGGCGCTGATCCGCTGGCAGCACCCCGAGCGCGGGCTGCTGGCCCCCGGTCAGTTTCTACCCGCGATTTCTGGTAGCGAACTAGAACTGAGCTTTGATGCATGGGTGCTCGAAACAGCGCTGAAGCAGATGGAGGAGTGGCATGCCAGCGACATCATGCTGGAGGTATGCATTAACCTAAGCCCCCAGTCACTCACCCGAGCCGATTTCTTCGATACGCTGCAGGGTGCGTTGGCCGCACACCCAGATGTGTCGCCAGCACTGCTATGCCTTGAGGTACTGGAGTCTGCTGCGCTGGACGATTTGCAAGCCGCGACACAGGTCATGCGTGCCTGTCGCTCGCTAGGGGTGAACGTTGCCTTGGATGATTTTGGTACGGGGTATTCGTCGCTGACCTATCTACGTGATCTGCCTGTGGATGTGGTTAAAGTAGATCGCAGCTTCGTTATTAACATGTTGGAGCGCGATCATGATTTGGCCATTGTTGAGAGCGTTGTGTATCTGGCTAAACGATTCAATAAAAAAGTCGTCGCGGAAGGGGTTGAGAGTAACGCTCACGTCAAACGACTGACAGAAATGGGCTGCCATTTGTTGCAAGGATTTGGTATCGCCCGTCCCATGCCGGCAAAGGCGTTGCAGACGTGGTACGAACATCCCTCAAAAATGCTCAAAGAACTCAACCTTACCTGATAGCTAGCGGCCAGAAGACAGCGCTACGACAGGATATAAACGTCCATCAGAATGAATTAGCAAAAGGAAATAAAATGTTAATTTAACTAAAAAGTAGCGTTGACTTATACAGGGCGGGTCTGTGATTATAAATAATAATTAATATTTCAAAAAACTCGATAGCGGGAGTGAGCGTGTTTTCATGCCGAAATACAGCCGTCATTTTCGGCATATTAGCCAGTTTTTCCTGCGTTCAAAGCTATTATAGCCAGCCAGTTTATGCAGATAGCTTGGATGATTTCGCTGCACAGCTGTTATGTCGTGATGAAGCTGATTGTCCCTCCTCGCAAAGCGCAGTACCCCGAACCCCCTTAGTCATCGAAGGCACCGTTCTGCCTGATGATGCTGCCCGTGGCGTTGATGAAGAACAGGCCTTTTTTATTCAACAGGGCGCTTATTTGAATCAAACGGGCGCCTTGGTATCGCTTGAAGGCAGCGCTATCGTTGTAACGCTGCCAGAGCGAGGCCAATTAAAAACGGGTAGCGGAACAGCAGTAGTAACAGCGCCGCTATCTGCTCCTGTCATTATCACTATACCGAGCGAAAAAAGAGAATAATGCGTCACTACCTGAAAAATGGGAGGGTTTGGCTTTGGCTACTCTTCGTACTCAATATTGCCTACTTAGTTTATGAGTTAGCGTTTAACAGCCGCTTGGTGGATGCATCGGTTGCCCGCTTATCGAGCGGTGATATTAGAGCGCTGGAATTAGAGGGGCGGATACTGTCGGGTATCGGACTTAGCTTGCTGCTACTACGCCTGATCACATTAAAAAATAAGCCAACCAAGTTGTTTATAAAGCAGGTGACGCTGGCGATTGCCATTGGCTTCCCGGTCATGTTTTTTGGTCAGCGCATCTTAGTTGACGTATTGATTGATCGCACTTCTGCCGAGCAGCGCATGGATGCTCAGCATCTTCTGCTGATGAAACGGGGTCTTGCCACTAACTCACTGCAGTTGGAAGGTATTGCGTTTGATGAAGAAGATCTCGATTCACCTCATACGCGTAGCTTTCTTTCTGTATTAGGGCTGATGACGTTTGTCTCTCCCGCCTTTGTTGATGATCTCAAGGCAGAGGCAGAGCGTATTATCCATCAAGTGGCGACAAATGAAGCGAGTAAGGAGCTACCTGAAAGCTACCAAGGCTATGAAACGCTAAGTGGTTATGCAAAAGTTATCG
>NZ_JABUZF010000113.1:0-1220 GCF_014897885.1 Halomonas sp. 3D7M
GAAATCGCCGATAGCTTAGCGACCCTTGGGTGTTTGCCGCTGGCTAACCGTGAGCTTCACTTAGGGCAACCGCGAAAGTTGGCGCTGTCGATCGGTATTTTTGCCCTCGCCATTATGGCGATGCTGTTTGATTTGCTTCCTGCGGCTGTTGCTATGAGTAGCGCGGCGTTGATATCACTGCTGATAGGAGTGCTGCCGCTGAGAGAAGGTTATCAAGCCATTGATGGGCCCGTTATTGTTCTCCTGGCGGCCATGCTGCCGGTGGGGGAAGCGCTTGAAACGAGCGGTGGCGCTGAAATTATTGCTGATGCGCTACTACGATTTGGCGTTGAGTGGCCCATCACTGTTTCATTAGCAGGGCTATTTATTCTCTCGATGTTACTTTCCAACGTGGTCAATAACGCCGCAGCCGCGTTGTTGATGGCGCCTATTGCCGCCAGTCTTGCGAGTGGTTTTGATGCATCACTCGATCCCTTTCTAATGGTGGTCGCTGTCAGCGCCTCATGCGCCTTTCTAACGCCGATAGGCCACCAGTCCAATACGCTAGTGTTAGGCCCGGGTGGTTAC
The DNA here is from genome assembly GCF_014897885.1 of Halomonas sp. 3D7M. Classification (NCBI taxonomy): domain Bacteria; kingdom Pseudomonadati; phylum Pseudomonadota; class Gammaproteobacteria; order Oceanospirillales; family Halomonadaceae; genus Halomonas; species Halomonas sp. 3D7M. The sequence goes on from NZ_JABUZF010000113.1 coordinate 568, forward strand.
CAGTTCGGTGATTATTGGAAGCTAGGCCTTCCACTTTCGTTAGTGGTGATGGTGGTCGCTATTCCTGCCATTTTATGGGTCTGGCCGCTCTAATCGAGCAGGTGCTTGGCGAAAAATGAGAGCTTAATGTTCGTATTATTAAATTTCGAAAATTTGCTACTCTATAGCTCATAGAGAACAGCTCTTAAACACTAATAAATAACGAATAGGCCGAGCTTATGAACCAACAGTTTCGCCAAGATGCTATCGTCGAGCTAGTACGCCAGCATGGCTATATGAGCATTGAGCAACTGACCGATCACTTTGCAGTGACGCCACAGACCATTCGGCGTGATTTAAATACGCTAGCAAACGAAGGGCGGGTTCGTCGTGTGCATGGCGGTGTAGGAATAGAGTCGAGCACTGTTAATACCGCCTACAGCACGCGTAAAACGCTACATTTAGAAGAGAAAGAGCGGATTGCTCACTGCTTGGCGCAGCAAATTCCTCATCACTCCTCACTGTTTATTAATATCGGTACCAGTAACGAGGTGATCGCCCAGGCGCTGCTTGAGCACCAGGGTTTAGAAATCATTACCAATAATCTGAACGTGGCCGCCATTCTTCAGCACAAAGAGGACTTCACGGTGATTATTGCTGGCGGGCAAGTTCGC
>NZ_JABUZF010000113.1:1242-5131 GCF_014897885.1 Halomonas sp. 3D7M
CGCTCTCGCGATGGCGGTATTATCGGCGAAGCCACTATCGATTTTATCAATCAATTTAAAGTGGATTACGGAATCATCGGGATCAGCGGTATTGATGAGGATGGCTCGCTCCTTGAATTTGATTACCAGGAAGTACGCGTTGCTCAAGCGATTATTGCCAATTCGCGACGCATTTATCTCGCCGCAGATTACTCAAAATTTCATCGTAATCCGGTGGTGCGCCAAGGGAATATTTCCCAGCTCGATGCTCTGTTCACTGATCGGAAGCCTCCAGAGTCGATTCTGCAGCTGTTATCGCAGCACGGTGTCGCGTTGCATATCGCTTAAGCATGATGCGTAAGCTAAGGCGGAGCACGGCCCTCGACGCGTTTAAGAGTGAAGGAGAGTAGTTTCATACTTGAGCATTTGGGGCGGCTAGAGTAGCCTTGGATGATAATAAAGCGAAACAAAGCACACAAAACCGAAAGAACCTACAACAAAGTGAACGTGATATGTCCTCCTTTATTCTCGCCATCGATCAAGGTACGACCAGCTCGCGCGCCATTTTATTTGACCGCCAAGGCCAAATAGAGGCGGTTGCCCAACAGGAATTTCCTCAGCACTTCCCTCAAGATGGGTGGATAGAGCATGATCCCGAAAATATTTGGGAGACTGTCCTCGCCACCTGTCGTGAGGTATTAGAAAAGGCGAATGTTTCGCCAGAGCAGATTGATGGAATTGGCATTACTAACCAACGTGAAACCACGGTGGTGTGGGATAGAGAGACGGGTAAGCCGCTCTATAATGCGATTGTCTGGCAGGATCGGCGTACCTCTGAACTTTGTCAAACACTCCGTGACCAAGGGCATACAGAGGCAGTACAAGCGAAAACAGGCCTCTTAATAGACCCCTATTTCTCTGCCACCAAGCTCGCCTGGATACTCGATAATGTAGCAGGAGCCCGCGAGCGTGCGCAGCGCGGTGAGCTACTCTTTGGCACTATCGATACCTTTTTGATTTGGCGATTAACGAATGGCAAGCAACACGTCACTGATGCCACCAACGCATCGCGAACAGCCATTTTTAATATCCATAATCAAACATGGGACGATGAGCTGTTAGCGTTGTTTAACGTTCCTGCCAACATGCTGCCTGAAGTAAAAGACTCCAGCGATGATTTTGGCACCACTGACGCAGATTGGTTAGGGGCGTCTATCCCTATTGCGGGTGTGGCAGGGGATCAGCAGGCCGCGCTAGTGGGACAAGCGTGCTTTCAGCCCGGAATGGGTAAAAGCACCTATGGCACCGGGTGTTTTATGATCGTTAACACCGGGGATACACCCTCGGTATCACGAAATCGCCTGCTAACCACCATTGGTTACCGAATTAATGGCAAGCCGACCTATGCGATGGAGGGCAGTATTTTCGTTGCTGGGGCGACTGTGCAGTGGCTACGTGATGGGTTGAACCTGTTTGCGGATGCGTCAGAAACAGAAGCGCTTGCTAAAGAAACTCGCAGCGGACATAGCGTTTACTTGGTACCGGCCTTTACTGGCTTGGGTGCGCCCCATTGGGACCCTAAAGCGCGAGGAGCAATTTTTGGCCTCACCCGGGATACCGGTATTGCCGAAATCGTTGCGGCGGGGCTCCAGGCGGTGTGTTACCAGACCCGTGACCTTCAGCATTGTATGAACGACGATATGGAAGCCACGCCTGGTAACCTACGTGTCGATGGTGGCATGGTGAAAAACAGCTGGGTGATGCAGTTTTTAGCCGATATGCTCGATGTCCAGGTGGATAGACCGACTATTCTTGAAACGACAGCGCTTGGAGCTGCTTATTTGGCAGGCTTGCGTTTGGGTTGGTATGACACGCTTGAAGAAATTGAGCAACTCTGGCGTTGCGAAAAGAGCTTTACACCTAAAATGCCAGAATCGACTCGGGAGGCGTTGTACCAGGGTTGGCTAGATGCCGTGAATCGCGTGCGTTGTAATTAACAACCGTTATTGGCTACTTCAATAGGCAAAAGCCGCTATCGATGATAGCGGCTTTTTAATGTTGTTGATGGTTAATCAGTGAGTGTTCTGTGGCTCTGCTTGTGCAACGAAAGGCTGTGAGGTGTCACGATTTTCAGCAAAGTAGGTAGCAAAGCGTTCTTCCGCTTGGTCTCCGAAGAGGACACGACAAGCTTCTTTCAGCCCCTTAGAGTGGCGCAGCTGTTCATGGTGAACAACCAGTGACACTTTGGCTCTTCGGCGCAGGAAGTCCTCCAACTGCGTAATCATTTCGTGGTCTCGGGCATGCTCTAGTTCGCAGCGAATATATTCGGTACCTTCAATGAGAATATCGGCTTCCGCAGGATCCTGACGGATTTTCTCTAGCATTTGCATGGCCTGTTCTGCATAACGCCGCCACAGCCGGGAAGAGAGCGGCTCGGTCGACGTTGGTGCAGTCATCGCATCTAGATTCATCCGTTTGGCTTGGTCCATAAACTGCTGTTTGACAGGCTCTGGTGGCTCACCGTACCAGCGATAGTTGATATCGCTGAGATTGACACCTAGGCGGACCACTTCTTCTGCGATTTCATCACCTACATTCAAGCAGTCGGTTAATTTACCCCCAAAAATACTAATGTGGGCGCTATCCGCATTGGTATCGATGACATGTTTACGCGACAGCTGGAGAAAATCGCGATCGCCGTCACCCTGGTCTGCTTTGATAGCCAGGGGCCGAACACCGCAGCGTGTTGAAATAATATCGTCTTGGGTAAGCGGCTTTTCTAACGTTAGGCGCTTATTGATATTTTCCAATACAAACTCAATATCTTCAGCGGTGACATCCACCTCTGGATGTTCCATATGCGTATCAGTCGTGCCGATGCAGGTGCGATTCCCCATGGGAATGACAAAAAACAGTCGTCCATCGTCGGCAAAAAACGCCAGTACCCGTTTCGTTTCCGTCAATTGCGGAACGATCAGATGAATGCCTTTTGAGTAAAGATGTTGATGGGTGGTTTTCTCGCCGGTAAGTGCGTTGTGCTGGTCTACCCAGGGGCCAGCCGCATTAATTAATACTTTGGAACGGATATTGAATGTGCTGCCATCCATGACATTGCGCGCTTTCGTTACCCAGTGCTGGCCTTCACGTTCAGCACCAAGCGACTCAACATAATTGGCTGCAATTGCCCCATAGTTAAGCGAATGGCGAACAAAGTTAAATACAAATCGGGCATCATTATCGTGTAAGTAGGCATCTGAGTATTCAAACCCACCGACTGAGCCTTCGATATCAATAATGGGTTCTTCTTGCTTAATGTTCTTGGGAGACAATAAGCGGGGCAGCTTAGTAAACCCGTTTCCCATTAGCCAGTAGAGCCAGGTGCCTGCCCACAAATACCAGGGTGAATGGCGGAAACCTTTGCTGATGGTAGTCAGAAAGCGAATTTCCTGAACGGTGGATGGGTAACTTTTAATCAAGTGATTACGGCTTTTGCACAGTTTGCGTACTAATGCGAAATCCTTGCTTTCCATATACTTAATGCCTCCCCAAACTAAGTTGGAGGAGTGCATACTGGTGCTTCCCGCAAAATCACCGCGGTCTATTAAGGCGACTTTAGCGCCTTTGCCTGCAAGCGCGGCTGCCGTTGCTGCGCCGTTAATGCCGCCACCGATGATTAGTGCGTCAAAGTCGTCAGTGTGCAATTTCTCGATATTCCGGTTACGCAGTTTCATAGCGGTTCCAATTAACAAAGAAAAAGCCCCGTGTTTAGGTAGCGGTTTCAACATGACAACAAAGCAATAAGCCTATGTAGACCAGCGAGCCCTGCTGTTATTTGCTCGCCGCTGATGAAACCTAGTTTTTGAGCCTTAATAGGGCGGGCCGAAGCCCGCCCCAACTGGATTAGCGGGTA
>NZ_JABUZF010000113.1:5155-7331 GCF_014897885.1 Halomonas sp. 3D7M
GCTTCCATCCAGGCTTCCATCATTTCATCGTAAGGAACGGTCGTTCCTTGCGGCATTTCATCATCAAGCTTTTGCTTAGGAGAGCCTTCTTGATCCAGCCAGTATTGCGGGTCGCGCTCTTCGTTAAGCGCTGGGGCGTAGCTATCGAAGACGTTTGCGCGAGCTAAGCGGTACATGGTGTTATCCATATCTGCCGCCAGCTTATCTAAGCCCTCTTGAGGGGTAACTTCGCCACTCATTACCGGCGCAAGGTTTTGCCACCACAACGGTGCCATACGCGGATAATCAGGTACGTTGGTGCCCGTAGGCGTCCAGTTGGATTCGTTGGGGCTGCGGTAGAACTCAACCAAACCACCAAGCTTAGGTGCCATTTCGGTCATCTGTTCAGAGAAAATGTCAGATTCACGAATCGGCGTTAGACCAGCTATCAGTTTTTCAAGAGAGGTCGTTTTGGCTACCGTAAACTGGGCAAATAGCCAAGCAGCGGTTCGACGGTCTTCGGGTGTGGAGTCAAAGAACGTCCATGCACCTACATCCTGATAACCCACTTTCATGCCTTCTTCCCAGTAAGGGCCGGTAGGGGAAGGTGCCATGCGCCAAAGTGGGTTGCCTTCATCGTCGGTCACAGCCACGGCAGGATCGGTCATGTCTGCTGTGAAGGCGGTGTACCAGAAAATTTGCTGAGCAATATGACCTTGAGCAGGCACAGGACCCGCTTCACCAAAGGTCATGCCCTGTGCTTCAGGCGGTGCGAAGTCACGTAGCCAATCAACGGCTTTTTGCATGGCAAAGACAGACGCTGGCGAGTTGGTCGCACCGCCACGACTAACGCTGGCACCTACCGGCTGACTATCTTCGTTAACGCGAATGCCCCAGTCATCGACTGGATTACCTGATGGTACGCCCGGGCTACCCATACCGGCCATTGAGAGCCAGGAGTCGTGGAAGCGCCAGCCAAGCGACGGATCACGACGGCCGTAGTCCATGTGGCCATAGACGGTAGTGCCGTCGATTTCACCAACATGTTTGGTAAAGAACTCGGCAATATCTTGATAAGCCGTCCAGTTGGTGGGTACCCCAAGATCATAGCCATAGATTTCACGGAACTGATCTTGCAGGTCTTCGCGCTGGAACCAGTCATAACGGAACCAGTAAAGGTTGGCGAACTGCTGAGTGGGTAGTTGGTATAGGCTGCCATCGGGGCCGGTGCCGTACTGCAAACCAATGAAGTCGTCTAGGTCCAGCGTTGGAAGTGTGTAGTCAGCCCATTCGTTTTCCATCGCCTCGGTGAGGTTGATGGTGGTGCCGTAACGAATGTGCGTGCCGATAGCGTCGGTGTCATTAACAAAACCGTCGTAGATGCTGTTACCTGACTGCATCTGATTTTGCATCGTATCAACGACGTCGCCTTCGCCGATAATATTGTGAGTAAGGTTGATACCGGTTAACTCACTGAATGCTTCTGCCAGCACTTCACTTTCATAGACGTGAGTGGTCAAGCCTTCTGCGACAGTTTGAATATCCATACCGCGGAAGGGCTCAGCTGCTTTTGCAAACCAAAGAAGTTCTTCGATTTGCTCTTCACGACTCAAGGTAGAGTTTTGGAAGTGTTCGTCGACCAAGCGCTCCGCGATTGCCCGCGCATCGTGATCGTCTGCCATCAGTGTCCCCGATGCGAGCATGAGGCTGGCGGCGAGGGTAGTAAGTTTGAACTTGTTGTTGCGCATGTTGACCTCGTTTTGTTGTGCTCTTCCCTGATATCTTGAGCGTCCTTGATACTGCCGTACTTAACGCCAGGGTTTTCCTGGAATTGCTGATTGGCTAACCCCAGCGCATTAACACCAGCAGCCATACCGCTGAAAGTGCTAGTGCAATCCAAATTGAAAGCGACGTGAACCCAATGAAGCCCAAGTGAATAAACGCGGCAGACAGCAAGCCGATAAACAGCCGATCACCGCGGGTGGTGCTAATGGGTAAAAATCCCTTTCTTTCAATGCTTGGCGAGCGTAGTTCCCAGATCGTCATGCCCGCTAGCATGGCCGCAATGGAAGAAAAGAAAATAGCCGTCGGTAAAGTCCATACCATCCAGGACATAAGGTTTCCTCCTACTCAGGTGCGGCCCAGGGCAAAGTCCTTGGCGATATGGTTGCGTACGAAGTAAACCACCAGAATGCCG
>NZ_JABUZF010000113.1:7399-17461 GCF_014897885.1 Halomonas sp. 3D7M
TCGATACCTGATGCCGTCGAGGTTCTGGTCATGATCATGCCGATCGGCTGAGCGTCTGTAGACGTCAGTGTGCGTGCCAGCAGCAGTTCAACCCACGAAAACATGAACAGGAAGAAAAGCACCACGCCAATGCCAGAACTGATCATGGGAATGAAGATCTTGATGAAGAACTTGGGAAAGCTGTAGCCGTCGATATAGGCGGTTTCGTCGATTTCCTTAGGCACGCTGCTCATAAAGCCTTCCAGAATCCAGATGGCCAGCGGAATATTGAATAGGCAGTGAGCTAGCGCTACGGCGATGTGCGTATCGAATAAGCCGACCGAGTAATAAAGCTGGAAGTAGGGCAGCAAAAATACTGCGGGTGGCGCCATCAAGTTGGTTAATAGCCAGAAGAACAGGTGCTTATCACCGATGAACTTGTAACGGCTGAAGGCATAGGCGGCCGGAAGTGCCACTAACATGGTGATGATCATATTCATCACCACATACATGATGGAGTTAACGTACCCCATGTACCAGCTTGGGTTAGTGAAGATGCCGATGTAGTTGTCAAAGGTCAGATTCTGTGGCCACAGCGTCATCGACCCGAGGATCTCGCTGTTAGTCTGCAGCGACATATTGAGCAGCCAATAAAGCGGCAGTATCAGCAGCACGATATAGGTGCCAAGCAGAAGCCGCTTTCTCAGCCGAGAGCGTGAGTGGCGCTTGCGTCGCTCAGCTGCTGGCACCTTACTGAAAATAGTGTTGTATTTTTCACCCTGCTGGGTGTTTTCAAGTTGGTAAGACATCTTACACGCCTCCCTGTGAATTCTTGTCTTTCTGCAGATGCATGATGGTGGTATAGAACACCCAGCTGACTAGCAGAATGACGAGGAAGTAGATGATCGAGAAGGCGGCAGAAGGCCCCAGATCTTGCTGGCCGATAGCCATGGTGGCAAGCGATTGGGTTAGGAATGTAGTTGAACTACCAGGTCCTCCGCCGGTTAACACAAAGGGCTCGGCGTAGATCATGAAGGAGTGCATGAAGCGCAGCAGTACGGCGATAACCAGAACGTTGGTTAGCTTCGGAAGCTGAATATAGCGAAACACTGCCCACTTAGAAGCACGGTCAATCCTTGCCGCTTGATAGTAAGCTTCAGGAATAGAGCGCAGCCCGCTATAGCAGAGCATTGCGACAAGCGGTGTCCAGTGCCAAACATCCATTAAAATAATGGTCGCCCAGGCGTCACCGGCATTACGGGTAATATTGTAATTAATACCCAGCTCGCGCAGCCCCCAGCCCATTAACCCAATATCGCCACGGGTAAAGATCTGCCAGATACTGCCAACGACGTTCCAAGGAATTAGCAGGGGCAGGGTAATCAGAATTAGTACGGCGGACGCCTGCCAGCCCTGTTTTGGCATAATCAGCGCTATTCCTATTCCCAGTGGGATCTGGATAGCCAGAATAATCAATGAAAACAGTATCTGCCGACCAAATGCAGCTTGCAGCTCCGAGTCGTTGAGCATAGTGCGAAACCACTCGGTGCCGGTAAAGAAGCTAGCGTTGGGGCCTAGCACGTCCTGTACCGAGTAGTTGACCACTGTCATCAAGGGGATAATGGCGGAAAACGCCACGAGCACTAACATTGGTAGAACTAATAGCCAAGCGCGGTTGTTATAGACTTTATTATTCATGAGGTAACCTCCACCCGGTATTCGTCCACAAACAGCCCTAACTGATCGTGGTCGAAGGTGAGATAAATATCGTCTCCGAATTCAGGATGACCTTCCGGCAAGCGTGCCTTGAATGCCTGGCCGCCCAACTCAAAGGTAACAATTGAATAGGTGCCTAGATCTTGCACCTGCCGTTTACGAGCGGGCAGGGCACCTTCACGTTTGCTGGCATGCACGGTTACAAACTCGGGGCGAATGCCGATTTTTATATTCGAACTTTTGGTATTGGCAATGGCGTCAACAAACGCCTGGGGTATGGGGAGCGGTATATCAGCAAAGATGACTTCCCCCGCATGGTGGCGTACATCCAGAATGTTCATGCCGGGACTGCCAATGAAATAGCCAACAAAGGTATGCGCGGGGGTTTCAAATAGCTCTTGAGGAGTGCCGAACTGAACCACCTGACCTTCATACATCACGGCGATTTTGTCGGCAAAAGTTGCCGCTTCCAACTGGTCATGGGTGACGTAAATCATGGTGATATTGAAACGCTGGTGAATCTCCTTCAGCTTGCGGCGTAATTTCCACTTGAGCTGTGGGTCGATAACCGTTAACGGCTCGTCAAACAGAATTGCCGAGACATCATCGCGCACTAAGCCGCGTCCCATTGAAACCTTCTGCTTCTCATCGGCGGTTAGCCCTTTGGCTTTACGCTTTAGCAGGGGGGTTAACTCCAGAATCTCGGCGACTTCCTCTACCTTTGGCGTGATGCGATGGCCTGGAATGTTGATGTTACGCAATGGAAAGGCGAGGTTATCAAACACCGTCATGGTGTCGTAGATCACCGGGAACTGAAAAACCTGAGCAATATTACGTTCCTCAGGCGGCAGCTCGTTAACTCGCTGGCCATCAAACAGCACATCCCCTTCAGAAGGTTCGAGCAGCCCGGAAATAATGTTCAGCAGGGTAGATTTGCCACACCCCGATGGCCCCAGCAGGGCATAAGCGCCGCCTTGGTGCCAGATATGTTCCATCTGGCGAATCGCGTAATCTTCAGGTGATGTCGGGTTAGCGCTATAAGTATGCGCGAGAGCCTTTAGTATGATCTCAGCCATGCTGATTCACTCCCCGTGTTTCCGGCGTATGAACAATAGAGCCCTGCTGATCGAAGACAAACAGCTTGTGGGTAGGGAAGTAGATCTTTATGCGCTGATTGACTTTAGGGGTATGAATACCAAGCAAATGGAGTACTAAAGAAAATAAGCTGTGCCGCACGTGGAGGAAGGTTTCCGAACCGCTGATTTCAGCCACTTCAACTTCAACTTCAAGCTCTAGATCATCTGCTGCATTCGGCTGTAGGCTGACGTGAGAGGCACGGACTCCAAATCGGTATGCTCCCGCGGGTAGGTTGCGTAGCGCCACATCGCAGGGGAAATGGATATCCTGGTCGAAGGTGATTTCATTGGCAGTAAGATGCCCCGGCACAATATTGATCGGCGGTTCTGAAAACATCTCAGCGCTTAGGATGCCGTTAGGCTCGCGATAAATTTGCTCGGTTGGGCCATATTGCAGCAGCTTGCCTTCATGCAATACGGCAGTGTTGCCGCCTAACGCTAGCGCTTCGTTGGGCTCGGTGGTGGCATAAACGGCAATGCAGTTTCGCGCCTTGAATAGCCCGCGAAGTTCATCGCGCAACGCTTCACGCAGTTTGTAGTCAAGATTGACCAGCGGTTCATCAAACAGGATCAGGTCCGCATCCTTAACCAAAGCGCGGCCCATGGCGGTACGCTGCTGTTGCCCACCAGAAAGCTCAAGCGGCAAGCGGTCCAGTAAGTGGTCAATCCCCAGCATGGCGGCAGTTTCGCGCACACGCTTGTCGATTTCCTGCTTGGATGCCTTAGCCAGTTTAAGTGGTGATGCTATATTGTCGTAAACGTTAAGGCTTGGGTAATTGATGAATTGCTGATACACCATGGAGACATTGCGCTTGCGGACGGATACGCCCGTGACATCCTTGCCATCCATGTAGATTCGCCCCCGGGTAGGTTGCTCCAAACCCGCCATTAATCGCATGAGCGTTGTTTTACCTGCCAGGGTTCGCCCTAGCAGCACATTGAAAGAACCCGGCTCCAGCTCGAGGTTCACCCCACTGATATGGGATTCACCACCGACGATGTGGTCGATATTTTGCAGATGTAAGGACATGCCGATCTCGCTAACGTCATTGTTATAGATAAATGTTATTGGTAGAGGTCTTGCGTTGATCGCTATTGATGAAAGTGAAGCAATACACGCTTATTCGAGATGTTAGCCTTGGCTGTTTGCACGTTATTGTCAGCCAACCATCAAGCGGACTTCCATTCACTTTATTTTCAATAACGAAAGGCTAGTTGATCATTTGCGAACTTGCAACGACTTTTGTAGCGGTTTGTATTCGCTTTTAGGCGTATATCGTCGCTTCTCTGGCGGTGGAGAGTACTGCATAACGGTTGCTTTGGTGAGAAATTGGCATAAAAACGAGGCGTTTAGAGAAGGAAAGCAGTCGCTGAGTGAGATAAGCGAATGTTCGTTTGTTTCGTTTTTGAAAATATACGTAAAAAAACCGGCCTGGAGAGGCCGGTTAGGATCGCTAGTTAAAGCGAGAAAGGACTACTTAACGCTGGTTTCTGCTTGCTGCGGCGTAGCCACAGGCGCTGCATTGTGATTAATCAACGTCGATTTATCATTAGCAAACGCGTCATAGGCGAAATCATCAACCGTCAGCATCTCGAGTACTTCCGCCTCGAAAGTGCGCATAAACTGTGCGTCGTCTTCTTTGATAATCCCTTTGTCCAGTGCGGCTTCAATGCGTGCTTCAGGGTGTAGTGCCGTTTGTGGCAGCTCACCTTTGGCATAGGCTTTGTTCACCGTGCGGTAGAGGGTTTCGGCACGGTCATAATCCACCAGCAGCGCATTGTAGCGCGCAAGCGGGTTAGACTCTGCGCCATCATCTTTATCCCATGTATTGGAAAGTAGCTTGCTGCGCAGGGCGCTATGTGTGGATACGCGCTGTGCGATATCGCGAGCCAAGTCGTCATGCGGTTTATTCCAACGGCGGCCGGTCGGCATTATGATAACTTTCAATGCCTTGCCTAACGCGCGGTTCGGTAGGTTATCGAAAATTTCAACGAACGCCTGTTCGGCACGGTTTAGCAAGAACCGCAGGCTATAGTGTAGCAGCGCTTCTTCACCCTCGACTTGGTCACCGGTGTGCCACTGTTTCAGTACCATGGAAGCTAGATACAGATTAGACAGAACATCACCCAAGCGTGCTGAGAGCATTTCGCGCTTCTTGAGTTCAGAGCCAAGGCTGGCCATGGCGGCGTCGGCACATAGGCCAAAGCCTGCTGAAATGCGTGCAATATCCTGGGCGTAGGTAGCCGCAGGGCCACTAAAAGGTACATTTGCTTTGCCCAAGCCAAACCCAAGCGTAAAGGCACGGGCAGCATTGCCGAAAATTAGCCCTGCGTGGCCAAAGAAGGCTTTGTCGAAGGCTTTAACGTCGTTGGCATCTTTAGCGGCTAGCTCGTCGAGTACATAGGGATGGCAGCGAATCGCACCTTGACCAAAGATCATCAGGTTGCGGGTCATAATGTTGGCGCCTTCCACGGTGATGGCCACCGGGTTAGCACTGTAGCCAATGCCTAGGTAGTTGCGTGGACCAAGGGTAACGGCTTTACCGCCGTGAACATCCATTGCGTCACTAAGCAGCACGCGCTGGAACTCGGTCAATTGGCTCTTCAAGATGGCTGAAGGAACAGCGGGTTTTTCGCCATGGTCGATCAGGTTGGCGGTCTGGTAAACCGTAGCAGCAGAGATGTAAGCCAGCGAGGCCATGCGTGCTAACGGCTCCTGTACGCCTTCCATTTCAGCGACGGGTACGTTGAACTGACGACGTACGCGGGTAAAACCACCGCTCCAGCCTAGCGCGTAGCGGGCGGTGCCGGTGGCACCAGAAGGTAAGGTAATGCAGCGACCAATCGAGAGGCACTCGACCAGCATGCGCCAGCCTTGGCCGATCATGTCTGGGCCACCAATAATGGTATCCAGCGGCACAAACACGTCGTTACCTTTAATCGGGCCGTTCATAAACGGGCTGCCGATAGGGTGGTGACGGCGACCGATGTCCATGCCCTGAGTATCCCGGGGAACGAGTGCAAGGGTAATACCGCGGTCTTCTTCGTCACCGAGCAATTTTTCTGGATCGAAAAGACGGAAGGCCAAGCCTACCACGGTGGCGATGGGAGCCAGGGTAATCCAGCGTTTTTCGAAGTTGAGGCGTAAGCCAAGCACTTCTTCGCCATTGATAACTTGCTTGCAGACAACGCCTGTATCCGGTAACGACGTGGCATCAGAGCCAGCACGCGGGCCGGTTAGGCCGAAGCAGGGGATTTCGCGGCCATCAGCAAGACGTGGCAAGTAGTGATCTTTCTGTTGTTGAGTGCCGTATTTAAGCAGCAGTTCGCCTGGGCCAAGTGAGTTCGGTACGCCAACGGTGACCATCAGCGTCTCATTAGCGGAGAGCTTCTGCAGCACCATGGACTGTGCCTTAGCTGAGAATCCGAGGCCGCCGTACTCCTTCGGAATAATCATGCCGAAGAAGCCTTCTTTCTTTAGATAATCCCACAGTTGTTGGGGGAGGTCAGCGCGTTCTTGGGCGATATCCCAGGCGTTACACATGCCAGCTGCTTTCGAACACTGATTATCCAAAAACGCTTGTTCTGCCTCGCTCAGGCCGTCGTCTTTATAGTTAAGTAACGACTCCCATTGAGGTTTGCCAGAGAAGAGCTCGCCATCCCAGGAGACGCTGCCCGCTTCTAATGCCGTGCGCTCCGTATCGGACACTTTCGGCGCTACCTTTTTGAAGGTGGCGAAAATGCGCGGCGTCAGCCACTTGCTGCGTAATACGGGTAGACCAGCAATTGCAACGGCGGCGGCCGCAATCAATAGCAGCGTGCCAATAACGCTTGCGCCAAGCACTAAGCCTACTAAGCCCAGAACGCCAAGCAGGGCGAGTGCTGGCGTAGCGCCTGCTTCGCGGCGCATCACCACGAGCAAGCCTGCAACGGCAAGCACAATGAGTAGTAAGGTGAGCATGGATGTTTCTCCGTGGGTGGTTAATTGTGGACGTATTTAAACGTATGTTTGAATATTGTCAGAGTCACCTATATCAGTGCAAGCATTTCACTCTTATACATTCGCTATAGTCTCTTTACTGTAGCGTAAATAGGCCATAAAAAAACGCCATGGCGAGTGGCCATGGCGTTTAGCGTGTTGCATGCAGGTGTGAGTGAGTTACGAAGCCTGTTTAGCGGGTGCGCCGTGAGCGACGTAATAATCCACGTTGGCGCGTGGCAAAGGTTCACGTCCACGGATGCGGTCAGCAATTTTCTCCGCCAGCATAATAGTAGGCGCGTTTAGGTTGCCGGTAGGGATCACCGGGAACAGCGAAGCATCGACGACGCGCAGGCCTTCGAGCCCATGTACGCGGCCTTGGCTATCGGTCACTGCCATCTCACCTTCGCCCATGCGGCAACTGCCACACGGGTGATAAGCCGTTTCAGCGTGTTGCTTGACGAAGTTATCGAGTTCTTCATCACTTTGTACGCTAGGGCCAGGGGAAATTTCACGGCCGCGGTACTTATCAAACGCTGGTTGCGCGATGATGTCGCGGGTTAAGCGAATCGCATCGCGGAACTCTTGCCAATCTTTCTCTTTGGCCATGTAGTTAAACAAGATGCTGGGTGCCGCGTGTGGGTCTTTCGAGGTTAAGCGAATTCGTCCACGGCTTTCCGAGCGCATCGAGCCAACGTGGGCCTGGAAGCCATGTGCCTGAACGGCGCTTTTACCGTTGTAACTGATCGCGATGGGCAGGAAGTGGTACTGCAGGTTTGGCCACTCTTCCTCATCATTGCTACGAATAAATCCGCAGGATTCAAACTGGTTGCTGGCGCCAACGCCAGTACCTTTAAATAACCACTCGGCACCAATTTTTGGCTGGTTGTACCATTTCAGCGCCGGATACAGCGAAATAGGCTCTTTGCATTCGTACTGAATGTACATCTCAAGGTGGTCCTGGAGATTTTCGCCTACGCCGGGTAGCTCATGGACGACTGAAATGCCTAATTCCCGAAGCCATTCGGGGTTGCCTACGCCAGAGCGCTGAAGAATCTGTGGTGAGGCAATGGCACCGCCACAAAGCAGCACTTCCCGGCGAGCGTGGGCCTTGTGTGGCTGACCTTTCTGTTCGTAACGCACGCCAACGGCACGTTTGCCATCAAATTCAATCACATCAGTGACTGCGTGGGTTTCAATGGTCAGGTTACTGCGCTGCTTGGCAGTGTCCAGGTAGCCGCGTGCAGTCGACGCACGGCGCCCCTTGGACGTGACGAAACGGTCCATCGGGCCAAAGCCCTCTTGCTGGTAGCCGTTAACATCCTCGGTTTCTGGATAGCCCGCTTGTTTCCCTGCTTCGATAAATGTGCGGTAAAGCGGATTATTGCCAGCTTTCGGCGTGGTCACGCTAACCGGGCCGTCGCCGCCGTGGTACTCATTAGGGCCAATATCGCGGGTTTCGCACTTTTTGAAATAGGGCAGGCAGCTGAGGTAATCCCACTCTTCCAAGCCGGGTTGCTTGGCCCAGTTATCGTAATCCAGGGCGTTGCCGCGGATATAGCACATGCCATTGATCAGTGAAGAGCCGCCCAGGCCTTTGCCTCGGCCACACTCCATACGGCGGCCATCCATATACGGTTCGGGATCGGTTTCAAATGCCCAGTTGTAGCGTTTGCCTTGTAGCGGGTAGGCCAGTGCGGCGGGCATTTGGGTGCGAAAATCGAAACGGTAATCGGGGCCGCCTGCTTCAAGCAGCAAAACGCTGACGTCACTGTCTTCGGTGAGGCGGGTGGCTAGTACATTGCCGGCCGAGCCTGCACCGATAATGATGTAATCAAATTCGCGTGATTGAGACATGCTTTTACCTTGGAGGAGCCGAATGATGGGTAATGAGCCGGTAGGCATAAAAGAGATACTTCTCTTCGATATACCTACTGGGAGCGTCCATTACTTCGCTTAGAACACCGACTCAAACGGCCCCATCTCGATCTGTACGGACTTGGTCTGGGTGTAGTGATTGAGCGTCTCGACGCCGTTCTCGCGGCCAATGCCCGACTCTTTGTAACCACCTACCGGCATCTCAGAAGGTGACTCGCCCCAGGTGTTGATCCAGCAAATGCCAGCTTCCAACTGGTGAATAACTCGGTGAGCACGGTTTAAGCTTTCGCTGAACACACCCGCCGCCAGACCGTATTTGGTGTCATTAGCGCGACGAATCACGTCGTCTTCGTCTTCAAAGGCGAGTACGGACATTACTGGGCCAAAAATCTCTTCTCTTACGATGCGCATATCGTCAGTGCAATCGGTGAAGATGGTGGGGGCTGCCCAGGCACCCTTCGCCCAATCACCGCTATTCCACGCATCGCCACCTGCCAATACTCGCGCGCCTTGCTCTTTGCCCAAGGCAATATAGGAAAGTACTTTTTGCTGATGTTCAAAGCTTACTAGCGGGCCGAAGTTAACGCTGGGGTCCATCGGGTCGCCCGCTTTGATACGCTGGACGCGTTCAACCAGCTTCGCCTCAAAGGCGTCTTTGACGCTGCGCTCCACGAACACGCGAGTGCCGTTAGTGCAAATCTGGCCGCTGGAGTAGAAGTTGGCCATCATGGCGGCATCGGCAGCACGATCTAAATCAGCATCGGCAAACACGATCAGCGGTGATTTACCGCCTAGTTCCATGGTGACGTCTTTCAGCGTAGAGCCACCCGCAGCGGCCATCACTTTTTTGCCCGTACCGACTTCGCCAGTAAACGATACCTTGGCGATACCTGGGTGCTCAGTCAGCATCGCGCCAACGCGGCCATCGCCTTGAACGACATTGAAAACACCGTTAGGCAGGCCTGCCTCGGTGAAAATTTCAGCCAGCTTGGTAGCGGTTAGCGGTGTTACTTCACTGGGTTTGAAGACAATGGCGTTGCCCGCGGCCAACGCCGGTGCGGCTTTCCAGCAGGCGATTTGAATGGGGTAGTTCCAGGCGCCAATGGCACCAATGACGCCGAGTGGCTCGCGACGGGTATACACAAAGGAGCTATCACGCAGCGGAATCTGGCTGCCTTCGATAGCGGGGGCAAGGCCTGCGTAGTACTCCAGGGCATCGGCACCCGTCACAATATCGACACTGGCGGTTTCACTAATAGGCTTGCCGGTATTGTGAGTTTCCAACTCGGCAAGCTCATCGTTGCGTTCTCTTAACAGTGCAACAGCGCGCAGCAGAACACGTGAGCGCTCCATGCCCGTCATCGAAGCCCATTG
>NZ_JABUZF010000006.1:0-1559 GCF_014897885.1 Halomonas sp. 3D7M
CCTTGCTACGCATAATCACCCCCCCCCTAACCCTATAGTTTTTGCCTTTAGGTTTTCCTGTAGTTTTTCCTATAAATTTATACCTATAGCTACCCCCGTAAGGGTGTGAATAATGAGCTATTCTCACCGCTCACCAAAATGCGGAGAAGGGGAAAATTTAGAGTAAGAAAAACGAAAAAACCCCAGAGCAAAGCCCTGGGGTTAATTCGTGTATCGTTCAGTCGGCAAACCTACTGGATACAGACGGTAGAAGTTAACGCAAGAGTCGATAAACACTGCCCTAACTGTTAATTATATTACGACAGCAGAAAAACAAGGGCAAGGCAGCATGCGACCCGAAACAGCTATCAGGGTGATTTTCTCGAAAGCAGACCCCTATACAAAGCAGACCAAAACACTCTCTTATGCAGAATTTGACGTGCAGGGGCTCGGCATTGAATGGATTGAAGGGCAGGATGTGCGAAATTCGCCACCTGTGCGCTTACCAAGCCCAATCGAACCAGGCGCATTGATTGACCTATATGTGGCCTTTAGCGGCTCTGTCGTCGCTTCTGAGAGCGACAAAGGGCTAACCTCGCTGTTTGATACTCCTGTTGTTATTGTCACCGATCTTATGACCGTTCAACTTCTCAAAACATAACCCCATGTTGATCATGAAGGTGATGAGGCACAGTTGGTGCGGTAGCGGCGGTCGGGGGATCGAGGAGCCGGTGCCTGGTTGCTGTCGCGGTGTGTCATGCGTTCGCTTCGCTCACCAGCATCCAATTTTGGTCGATACCGACCACCCGTGGCGACTACCCAAAATCCGTTAAGCGCTTGCCGAACACGTTGGTGAACAAGGTGTTGAAAATATCCGCACTGATTTTGAGCGCCAATACAAAGTCGTTTGAAGCGGGCTGGCGGTTGGTCTATTGTTGGTGAGTGCCGCCGTGCAGGTGGCTTAGCAAAGTTTGTTCATTAGAGTAGTTGCTGCTGAATAAGTAGCTTAGAATTAGGTTTCGACGTGACCACCCTCTAACAATACTTGGTCTTTAAGAGCCTCTACATTATCGGGTTTTACCCATACTGTTATGGGCACTAAATGACTAGCGTGATGTTCTGCAAGTCGCTCATTGACGCGCTTCGCTGCCAAGGCTACCCGCTGCCGTGATGTACTCAAACGGCGCGCAATCTCAATTGGTGGCGTACCGTCTACAAGCACAGCGCGGGCAAGCTCAACGGTATCTTGACTTAGGCTCCTGAGCGCAGGCGCGTAGATTTCCCACTCTTTTGGGGTGTACTTCATTGCAAGCACAGATTTTTTAGCCATGTTTGTTCCTATTTCGTGCGCACGAATTTTTAGAAATATGGCAACGACGCTGGCCGCTGCACAGTGTGTTTAAGTTTTTTCGTGATACTGGGCTAGAATCTCACCAATACCCAAGCAAAAAGCATCAAATGCAACGTCTGGGTTTGAAAACTTTCTAGGCTGTTCATGTATTTCAGCGAGCGTATCAGTTAAAAAGTCTTTGACCATTTTGTAAGCCCCTTTGCAATGTTGGGCTGGGGGCGGTTGCCGC
>NZ_JABUZF010000110.1:0-3146 GCF_014897885.1 Halomonas sp. 3D7M
CGGGTTTTCATGCATTTTCCCTGGTGACAACGCTGACCGCCAGGCCACGCTGTTCTGCCCAGGTAGTGCAAAGGGCTTGCAGTGAATCCGGCAGATCAGCGCTGATCCAGACTTCACCCATTTTGGTCATGCGTTTAAGCAGCGGCAGCAGCATGGTCAGCAGTACCGTGGTCAGGCGTTTTTCCGTGAACCCGGTGGGCGTGATCACCAGACGGCCGATGCCTTCCAGGCCTTTCAACGCGGCCCTGTCGGCGCTGACCGGCGGTGCCGACGCCAAGGGGCGGCAGCTCAGCCAGGTAGTCAGGTAGTGCTCCCTCAGCTGCGCCTGGGCATATTCGCAGGCTGCCGAATCATTGACCAACAGGCTGACATGGCCAAGCTCCTGCTCCCGATGCGACTTGGCAAGCGCCAGGTAGGCCGATGCGCTTCCGATCATGACCGACTGAGTGACGGGGCCGGCTTCCCGGCCGGCTTCCCGGCCGGCCTCCAGCAGCGTCGTCAAAGAATGCTCGGGGATATCGGACTGCTCGGGTGCTGGTGCCACCCTGTCTTCCGCCATCGCGAAGCGGAAACGTGTGGTGACGTTAAGCCCACGGCGCTCCTTGAACATCACCCGCAGCACCTGGCTGGGCTCCACCTGGTTGGCCTTGTAGGAGATACAGCTGAAGACCCTATCCTCCTTGCGCCCCTTGGCCACCGAGAGGTTATCCGGTATCTCGCCCTCGAACTCGATAGTGAGCCGGTTACCGGTGGGGCTGGTAACCACTACCTGGTTGCCCTCGATGGTCAGCGTCTTGTCCTTAGGGAAGTGCCATTGCAGGGTGACGTTGCGCTGCTGGTCATCATCGGACGAGACCGTATCCTCTACCTTCAGCACCTTGGCCGCGGCATCGAAGGCTACCTTACGCTCGTGAACCACCGGAGGTAGCACGTCCAGCCTCATGGTGAGCTGTGGGGCGGGCGCGGCTTCCGAGTGATCGGTCACCTGCCAGGCGCTTAGCCGGTGTTCGAACTCCTTGGCATAGCTGGCATGGGAGATGATCGGCACGTTGTGGCCGGGACGGCCCCGCATGTACTTCCGCACCGGGTCCTGGTTGATGTAGTTGTAAAGACCCGAATCAATCAGCCAGTCCTCACCGCCGGCATAAAGGCTGATATGCCCCTCATCCTGCTGGTGGTGGTAGCGGCTGGAGCAGCCCACCTTGGCGATCAGATGAAAGGCCTTCTCGTAGTGCTCCTTGGCGGGCCACTGGTCGCGGAAAATCGCGTAGCCGGACTTGGGATAAACGCGGTTGAGCACCGGGGGCCTAATACCCTGCTTGCCCTGGGTCAGGGCATAGAGGAAGTGCTGGTACTCCAGGCGGTGGCCGAACATGTCCCGGTAGGCATCCGAGGTGGGCAGCTGCTCGGTATCGCCAATGGGCGGCAGCTTGCCGTCCGGGCGCAGGATATGGGTGATGAAGGCAAGCGCCTTGGCCGAAAACTGGTTGAACTGCTCGGCCAGATCCCCCAGCACCTCCTCCGGGTAGTCCTTGATGATGCCCAGGAATACCTTGAAAACGAAGATATGGTAGGCAGGGCTGTTCTCGACGTGGACACCCTCATCGGTAAAGGCAAACGACAGCTCGCTGCTGATGCGCTGAATGGCGGTCTGCTGCCACTCCCTGGCCTGCTCACCCTCAAACACAGTGCCAAGCAGCAGCAGCACCCGAGCCTGTTCAAGCCCATGGTTAGTGTGCTCGGAGTAGAAGCTGTCCTTGGCCAGCCACTGGCCATGCACCACCAACGCCTGCTCCAAATAGGTCAGGAACCCAGCATGCTTGCTCACCCAATCGGGGGCGTGCTCACGGCAGTAGTAGGCAAGCAGCACCAGCTGCTCCGCACGCAGCGCAGTGGCGTGATCGTGCCAGATAAACTCAAACGGATAGCTGGTATCGGTTTCCAGGTAGGCATCCAGCCACGACTGAATCCCCTCGCGGGCCGAGTCCAGAACCGCCTCATCGCCAGAGGCGCGATGGTAGGCCATCAGGTAGGAAAGAAACGACAGCCAGTTCAGCCGCCACTGCCAGCTGCGGTTGTTGAGTGGGTCCTGCTCCCAGTCACCCCACTCAGAAAACGGGACGGCCTTGAAGGGAGACAGCTCAAGCTGCTGCTTAGTGACTATCTTCTCACCCAGCGCTTTGTTGCCCGAATGATTCGAGAGCTGCTGCAGTTTCTTCTGGACGCAGCGCTCTAGCTCTGCAGCCCCCATTTTCTTTAAGTTCATAACCACTCAAGCTGTCCAGTAACGATAAAAAGTAGCAGGCATCAGGCCAGATCGGAAATCGACGCCACACTCTTGATTTTCTTTTGTTTCACCCACGCTTCCCAGCGCTCAACCTCAGTCCAGCCACTTAGAAACACAAAGCCCAGCCCGGCGGCGCTCGCGGCTTGATGGTCATACTTGCTGTCCCCCAGGAAAACAGCGCCGGCTGCTGGATGTTGCCAGAGGCCAGCTCACGGGCCAGGGAGGCCAGCTCACGGGCCAGGATCTCGTCCTTGGCGTCGTGGCTGCGTCACCAATCAGTGATTGCAGTGAAGAAAAACTGGCAGACCAAACGTTCAGAGCTATTTACCAAGCGAGTGGTCAATCACGCGAGGCTTGGCATCCTGAATTCAACTAATAAGTGCAGCACCTGCGGTTTCTAGTGCTCCTGAATATTCTCCTAAAAACACCTGGGCTGGGGTTCGATATCCCAGCCGCTTTCTGGGTCTATCGTTCAGCTTGTGAACAACGCGTCGCAGCTCTGCATTAGTCACCTTCCGGAAGTCTGTACCTTTCGGAAAATACTGCCTGATCAGGCCGTTGGTGTTCTCGTTTGTCCCACGCTGGCCTGAACAGTAAGGATCACAGAAATACACGGAGGCGCTAACCGCTTTTGCGACCGTCTCGTGGTCTGCAAACTCCGAGCCATTGTCTAGCGTGATCGTCTTCACCGCGCCCCGACGAGGCTTAAGTAAACGGACCATGGCTCTCTGCGTTAGTTCTGCCGTTACCTTTGGCAGACGTGCCGCCAACAAGTAGCCACTTCGTCGCTCTACCAACGTCACTATCCCCGCTTGCTTGTGCCCATAAAGCACCGTGTCGCCTTCCCAGTGACCGATGG
>NZ_JABUZF010000111.1:0-3233 GCF_014897885.1 Halomonas sp. 3D7M
CTGCCCATTTGCCCGGCATGGTGGCTTCCCAAACGGCGCTGCCAGTGCTGGGCGTGCCGGTGGAATCCAAAGCGCTTAAAGGCTTGGATTCATTGCTTTCAATTGCGCAGATGCCCGGTGGCATCGCTGTTGGCACACTGGCGATTGGTAAAGCAGGCGCGACCAATGCAGGCTTGTTGGCAGCACAGATTGTCGGTTTGCAGGACACCAACGTGCGTGAAGCGGTCGAGGCTTTCCGCGCTGAGCAAACTCAAATGGTGCTGGATAACCCAGACCCTCGCCCCGATGCGGAAGCGAACTAAGGAATCCTGGCCATGAATTCTGGTATCTCGAAAAGCTCTGGTAGTTCGAAAAGCGCTGGCATCGTTAAGAACATTGGTGTGCTCGGTGCAGGCCAGCTTGGTCGTATGCTGGCATTGGCTGGCTATCCGCTAGGTAATCGCTTCACGTTTTTAGACACGACCGGCAACCCGAGTGCGGGCATTGGCGACGTTGTTATCGATCCCAATAACCAGCATTTGGCAGAGTTTCTCGATAAGGTCGATGTAGTAACCTACGAGTTTGAGCATCTGCCCGTAGCGCTGGTTGAGCAAATTGAACAGCACAAACCCGTTTACCCAGGAAGCCGGGCGATTGCCGTTTGTCAAAACCGTGTTGAAGAGAAGGCCTTATTTGATCGCTTGGGTATTCCGACACCTGCTTACCGCGTCGTTGAGAGTGCCGAACAGCTTGAAGCGGCAGCCAATGAGCTGGGCTGCCCGGTGGTCGCCAAATCAGTGACAGAGGGGTATGACGGTAAAGGGCAAGCGGTGCTGAAAGCGCCGGAGCAGGCTGAAGAGGCATGGAAGAGCATTGGTCACCGTCAACTGATCGTGGAAGCGTTTGTTGATTTTGTACGGGAAGTCTCGATGATTGCCGTGCGCGGTCGTGATGGGGATGTGGTGTTTTATCCCATGGCGGAAAATCAGCATGTAGACGGCATTTTGCGCTATTCCGTTGCGCCGCTACCGGATTTAGCTACCAGCGTTCAAGAGACAGCCGACAGCTACATTCGTATGCTGTTGGATGAGTTGGATTATGTGGGCGTGATGGCGCTGGAACTGTTCCAAACGCGGGATGGCAGCCTATTGGCTAACGAGATGGCTCCACGCGTGCATAATTCTGGCCACTGGACCATGGACGGTGCGGTCACTAGCCAGTTTGAAAACCATCTGCGCGCTGTGCAAGGCCTACCGCTCGGCAGCACCCAGGCTATTGCACCTACTTGCATGGTGAATGTTATTGGCCAGGAAGGTGACAATGCCGCGCTGTTGGTGATTGGCAATACTCACTTGCATCGCTATGACAAGGAAGAGCGGGCAGGGCGCAAGCTGGCACATGTCAATGTCGTCGCTGACACGCATGCCGAGCTGCTTGAAAAAGTGCGTGCGTGCCAGGCATTACTACCTGATGCACCGCCGGTGGCGTGGAGTTTCGAACGCTCACTGTAAAGTTGATGGATTATCACGACGAAGCCGCCTGATTAGGGCGGCTTCGTCGTTGATTACCCCGCCAGTTGGCCGCTAAGCAATAGCCACAGCGCAATTAAAGCAAAGTGTCCTGGATACCAAGCAAGCCATAGGCGGCGCGGCATGGCCAGGGCTACGGATGGCACACGTTGGGCTGCACCTGCTGCCAGCATCAATATCACCACGCAAGTGCCAACGGTAAACGACTTTGCCATGTCTGAAGCGTTCATTTGACCGGCTATCCAAAGTGCGGGAAATGCGGCTAAGCCTGCCCACAAGCGCGATTTTAGTGCGTCGCGGGTTTCGTTAAGCGCCTGCATGGCGAACATTAATAGCGGAATCAGTAGCAAACCGTTATGGCCGTACTCCACCCAAAACCCCAACAAATACCAGACGGTGACGCCTACCGCTGCTCCAAGCATTAGCCAGGCTAATCCTAGCGTCTGCTGTTGATAGTGCTGCCAACCTTGGCGAACCAACGCACCCAACGCTAGGCCACAGGCAAGCGTGAAGCAGACATTAAGAATAAAATCGTCAGACGCGCGTGGCATCAGCATATAAGGCAACTGAGCCACTAAACCAATGACCAGTATGCGGCGTGAGTAGCGTAGTGGGTTACGGGTGTTAAACAGCCCGTGCCAGGCAACCATTGCCGCAAACAAGGGGAAGGCGATACGGCCAATGGACGAGCCTGCCCAGCTTAAGTCCCAGTCACCCGGCAACACATAGCGAGTAAGGTGATCTACGGTCATGGTGAATAGCGCCAGCCATTGCCCCCAGGCGGTCCAATGAGAAGAGGGGCGCGCATCGTAAGCCGCCTCGGTGGAGACGTTTGCATTGGTTTGTTCAGCCATTAGACTTCCTTGTGAGTTTCCTTACTGGATTACAGACTCGATTTGGCTGAGCAAGTTCGGTACAGGTTTAAGTACTAGTTTAAGTGCTAGGGGTGGCAGAGCGTTTCAGCTAAATGGCCGCTGGAATTCTCCAAGGCCCGCCTCGTTAAGATGCTCAACGGTCATCGTTTCTGCTTTTCCATCCGCGCCCATGGTGAATTCGACCTGCGAAACCGAGCCCTCTGGTTGGTTCTCTGTCACCGGGAAGGCGACAAAGCGATCGCCGTCCCAGTGGGTCAACCGCAGGTGCTGTGGCGCGGGGCCAACTTCGAGTACCAAACCGTCAGCGGTCTCACGCACCTCAGCCGCCCCGAAATAGGCATTGCCATAGTCCCCTGCATAAGCGTCGGCAGGTCGGGCCTCGGTGGGCTCAGTCGGAGGTGTCACACCCACCAGATCTCCGGCCGGCGCAGAGAGCGGTGCGATGCGTGGCCCGTAGGCCGCCAGCCAGTCGCGCTGTTCCACACCAAACTCTGCCAGATCAAGAAAACTGGCCGTCAGCGCCTCGGGGAGACCCGTGGGGGTGGCATTGGTCAGCACGATGATCCCAAGCCCAAGGTCCGGCAGCATCGAATAGGAGGTCGCTGCACCAAAAGCGAAGGCGCCCGAATGGCTCACCACGACACGCCCAGTGGGGCGCACCCCGACACCAAATCCGTAACCATAGGTACCAGCCCGATCGGCCGCGTCACCGGGGCGGCTGCTGATGGCATGCGGTGAAAGCGCGGGCACGAGCGCTTCGGGCGCAATCAGTTGCTGCTCTGCAAAGCGCCCGTTGGAGAGCACCAGCTTCATCCATTTCGCCATGTCTCGCACGCTGGAGCTTACCCCG
>NZ_JABUZF010000111.1:3293-4500 GCF_014897885.1 Halomonas sp. 3D7M
CGGAAGCCGTTGGCATCCGGCACATGGCTAGCGGCGCGATTGTCGCGCGCCATGTAATCTGAGTGGCGCGAGCTGGTTGCCTCCATGCCGAGCGGACCATAGAGCGCCTCTTGCGAGAGCGTTGACCAGTCCTTGCCGGTTGCGGTGGCTACGGCCTCTGCGGCAGCCGTAAGGCCGAAATTCGTATAGGCGTAATCGGCTCTGAACTGCCCCATGGGCAGCTGCGCCAGCCGCTCCAGTACAGCGCGACGGTCATAGCCTATATCCTCGAGATCATCACCGGCGTGGTCCGGCAGGCCCGAGCGGTGCGCATAGAGATCCCCGATGGTGACATGATTGCTGACCCAGGGATCGCCCAGGTCGAACCACGGTAAGTGGTTGCGCACCGGATCATCCCAACCGACGGTCCCTTGCGAAACCTGCGCGGCCACCACCGTGGCTCCGACAGATTTGGACAACGAAGCGAGCAGAAAGACTGTATCCGCATCCACCTGTTCCTCCGCGCCCTCCGCCCGCAGCCCCCAGCCGCGCATCAGCAATGTCTCTTCCCCATGCACCACGGCAACGGCGAGGCCCGGTACTCCGGTCCGATCCAACATATCCTGCACCAGCTCATCCAGCGAGGCGACTGCTTCGTCGATCCGCGCCTGCGGCACCGGCAACAGGTTCGCCCGCGCAGGAGAGACTGCCGGGTCCGGCAAGGCAATGGTCGGCAGCGTCCCCGCATGGAGCGGGGCATTGAGCGCAAGCAACGCTGCGGCAGCGCTTAGAACGCTCAAGGCCGACCTCAGAAGGGGGCGTGCGGCTTTCGGTGTAGTCATGTCAGGATCTCCTGTGGGATGGGTGGCGCGACAGGTGAGGCGATACCTCCTAGCGGATCAGAAGGGCATTGCCAGTTGGAAAATTAGTTTGCCCCCCTTGTCGTCCACTATGTCAGAACGGGTCCAAGGAAGCGCACCGATAACCTGGAAATTCAGCCGTTCCTCTAACGTTCCACCAAGGCCCACTCCATAGGAGCCAAGATACATGTGTCCGGTGACGTCGTCGGACCAGGCTGCGCCGTAATCCACGAAGGCCGAGGTTGAAAGCGTGGGCAGGAGTGCCAGCCCGATATCGACCTCGTGGCTTACCCGGGCCGAGGCCGCTGCACCTTTGTCGCCAGAGATGGTGCCGCTATCGAAGGCTCTGCCATAAGTCTCGCCGCCAA
>NZ_JABUZF010000111.1:4511-9598 GCF_014897885.1 Halomonas sp. 3D7M
AAGTCTCGCCGCCAATGCCGAACTGAACAGCACCCGGCAGGGGCCTGCCAGAGTACTGGCCGCGAGCCAACAATGTCATTGTCGTCGCCTCGCTGAACGCCTGTGTGTAGTCCAGTTCGGCGGTAACAAAGTGGAAGTCATCCGGCACCGCGCCCAGATCAATATCCGAGTTCGTGCCGAGATTCAACGCTCCTTCGAGGTTGATCTCGGAGGTCTCAAAGCTCTGGCTATATTGCAGTGAGTTCGTCGCCCAGCGGATCCGGCTGCGGGCAGCGGCCGAGCCAAAAACGTCCACGTCATCGTTACGCACCGTCAGCTCAGCCTGCCCCCAGAGCGACCTGTCCAGCGTCCGCAGAAACGGATAGGACATAAACGCCGTGCCTATGGCTGATGTCACATCGATGTCTGGCGCACCAGCTCCTCCGTCGGGGTGTTGGCGCAGATAAACAACGCTATAGCCCGCGCTAAGCCCGTTCGATCCGAGCGGATAGCTTTGCATCATTTGAAGCAAGGTCATCCGGTCAGGGTGTTGCGGTGTGATGACACCGGTCAAATTGGTGGTCTCGAACTGGTTCAGGACATCGTTAAAGGTCACCACACCGGCCATTTGTAATGGGCCAACGGTGTCGGATCCCAGATTGTCGAGTCCGATCATTCCTGAGCTGCGATATTGTCCGATCTCCAGGCGCAGCAACCCGCCGCCCGTCGCGCCTTCGGGGCGCACAAAAGTCCCTTCAATCGAAAGTCCGGCAAGATCACTCATCAACAACAGTTCACGCTCGGCCGCCTTTACCCGAATCGGATGCATGTCGAGAATACGTTGCAGGTAGGGGGCCAACCGTGTCTCGATGCCGGGAATATGACTGTTGATCTCGATACGATCGACATAGCCTTCGAATACCTGCAGCTGGATCTGTCCGTCAGAAAAATCCTGCACCGGCACCACTGTCTTGGAAAAATAGCCCGCAGCGAGATAGGCCGCGTCAACAGCATCTGCCATGCGGTAAAGGTCAGCTAGCGTAATTTCGGTGCCGATTTTGCCCAGCCAGATTGGCGTCAACGCCGGCAATGGTAGAGTCCGCGCGCCATCAATGTGCACCGAGTTCAAGCGAAAACGGATGCTTTTGGCGCGATCTAAGTCGATCTTGTCACGTTCGTCCTGCACGCCAATGGCGACACTGCCCACCTGTGGCGGCGGTTCATAGCGTTGTAGAATGACAGTTTGCTCGGAGAGGATACGATCGACGTTCGGCAAGCCCTGTGAAAAGGCCGGGCCCGCGTAACAGGCGCAAAGCAGTGCCAGTGCGCCCAAGCGAAGGGGTGAGGAGCAGCTGGGATGGAGCTGCAATGTTAACGCGCTCACTCTGCCGGAACCGTCGGTGGCATAGAAAACGGATGCCCGAGGGCGACGGATAACGCCTCAAACACGCGGCTAGCGGGCGAGCTGCACGCAAGTTCGTCGGGGTTATTCGGGAGCACGTCCTCATCCCCGCAATCGCCCGAAGGGATGTCGCTGTTAGCCTGGACGACTACCGTCGTGTCTGTCGTCGTGTCGTAAAACACCGTCGTGTTGTAACCCGGCAGTTCGCCCGTGTGGCCGACCCAGCCATCAACGCACCCCATGGCGATGCCGTAGCCCGCCGGCTCGGGGAAGGACCGCAGGCGCTCCTGCTGTGTCTCGGCGCTCAACAGGCCTTTGCCTGTGCCGAGGGATCGCCCGTAAACCAGCAGGTCGTCGAGAGTTGATATCATTCCACCTGCTGTCCATCCCCAAGACGGATTCCAATGCGTCGCGTTCGAAGGCGCTGTCGGCTTGGCAGCATCACCTTGCAGGGTAAATCCTTGCGGATAAGGCGTCGGCATAAGGGTGGCACCGTCAGGACCGATGGTCTCTGTCAGGCCCAGTGGTTCCAGGATCATCGAAGCAAAGACAGTGTCGATATCTTGACCGGTCACCTGCTCAATCACGAGGCCCAGCAGCACGGTATTGGTGTTTGAATAATTGAATTCCTCCCCCGGCGCAAAGATCGGTGAACCGGGGAGGGCAAAATCGAGCAGCTCCTGCGGCGTATAAGGCAAGTTAGGGTCTGCAAAGAACTGATCAAGGAAAGGGTCCGCCTGAGTATAGCTCAGCAGGCCGCTGGTCATGCTGGCCAGATGGCGTAGGGTGATGATATCGCCGTTGGGAACGCCGGACACATACTGGTCGATCGTATCGTCGAGCGATAGCTTGCCAGCTTCGGCCAGTTGCATCAGGGCGGTACCGGTGAAGGTCTTGGTGATCGATCCGATTCGGGTATGCATGCCGACTTCCATCGCAGCCTCGGTTTCCGGGTCCGCAACGCCCCAAGCACCGCTCCACCTGCCCTCGGGTGTGACAACGCCCGCAATAATCCCCGGCGCAGCGGCCCCGTCCAGCGCCCCAAGTGTGGCCGCATCAAGGGCGTCGGCCAGCGCCTCAGGCAGCGGCGTGTCGGGTAGCGTGATGGCTGCACGGGCCGTTACCGCTGCCGGGTCGGCCACGCAGAACTGCTGCGCCTGATCTTGAGCCTGCGCTGTAACCGGGGCCGCGAGGGCAAAAGCCACAGCACAGACCGAGAGGCCAGGCCGAAACTGGCGGGCCGTTCTGTGATGGAGTCTGATCGCTGTCATGTGCCTGTCCCTTGTTTGTTATGCACTTGCTACTTGGATTGCTTCGAAAGCGAAGATAGCCCATTTATGATTGCAAACAAACAAATGTAAAGTTCAATTAAGGTGCAATGTGGGTATAATTTGCGCTTTACTAATCCGCTTATGCCCTTTACCTAACGGCTGCCGCCATTCGTGCGCTACGGCCTGGGGTAGTCAGTTCCGAGGCCCCCTACGGCATGATTTCGAAAGATATCAAGGTAAACCTAAGCGAAGGCATTTTGCTGTGCGGCGAAGTACAGATGCGCCTGCGTCCCAAGACGCTGTCTGTTTTGGTGGCATTGGTGGAGCAACAAGGCGAAGTGGTCAGCACGGCTGATTTGCGGCGCATGATATGGGGCAATAGCCATGGCAACGAGGCAGGCCCCAAACAGTGCATCCGCGAATTGCGCCGGATGCTGGACGACAGCGCCCAAGACGCCGGGCTGATCGAGACAGTGGGTCGCCGGGGCTACCGGCTGACGCGTCCGATCTCGTTGATCGGCGCTGCGTCTGAGGATCTTATAACGGCATCGACAGTACTCTGCCTCGGGCGGGATAAAGAGCTGGAAGTTCTAAGCGAAAGGGCCGACGCCGCCAAGCGCGGTCGACGGGCGCTGGCTTTTATTTCGGGCGAGGCAGGGGCCGGCAAGACACGCCTTCTGGAAGCATTTGAGGCTGGTTTACCCCAGCGCGCCCCGCTGTGGGTCGCCTGGGGACAGGCCATTGCACACCCTGGCGCACGCGAGCCCTACGGGCTGCTGATGGATGTGTTGACGCAACTTATGGTCGGGTCTGAGGGGGCTACGCTGGCGCGACTTTTGCCACTCGTCGCTCCCTCTTGGGTCAAGCAACAACCTGGGCGTCGCTCGAAGGCGGAAGCGTTGGACCGTACTCGCCGCGACTCAATGCTGCGGGAATTCTCCGCGCTGATGGAGCGGCTGACCCGTGGCCGCCCTGGTATTCTCGTGCTTGAGGATCTGCACTGGGCAGACCCCAGTACGCTAGCTTGGCTAGCGGCTTGGGGGCTACAACGCACTCCGGCGCGATTACTGGTTCTGGGTAGCTATCGCGATGATGAACTCGACCGCGCTGGAACGCTTGCGGCAACACTGAGTCAGCTAAGTCGGCAGCCAGACTGCAGGTTGATCACCCTTGGTGGTCTCGATGAGGCGGCAGTGTCTGGATGCCTTGCAGAACGCTTCCAGGGTAACGCTTTTCCTCCTGATTTGGCTCAGACTCTCGCCCACCGAACCGAGGGCCATGCCATGCTCGTTGATGCGGCGGCAGACTTTTGGCAGGCGCAAGGTCTTGTGCGGCGCGACGAGGCTGGCTGGCAGCTTTCCTCCTCTCCCGAAGCGCTGGTCGCAGCCATCGCCCCCAGTGTCCGTACCCTGATCGAGACTGAACGCACCAGCCGCCTGTTGGCCGAGGAGCGCAGCTTGCTTGAAACCGCCAGTGTAGCGGGACCGACCTTTTCCGCTATCGACCTGGCCGACAATCACGACGGGGTGGAGGCGGCAGAGCGGCAGTTGGAGCACCTCGCGCGGAACCGACGGTTCATCACCCGCGCGGGCCTCAGCTATCGACCCGACGGATCGGTGGCCACGCGCTATGCCTTCCGGCACGCGCTACATCACGAAGCGCTCTACGATGGATTGCCGGCAGCGAACAGGCAAGGCACGCACCGAAGGGTCGGTCTGCGGCTGGAGGCCAGCCACGGTAATGCAGCGGGTGAGATAGCCCCCGTGCTGGCCGATCACTTTGAACGCGGCGCCGACTGGCCGCGTGCCGCACGCTATCGCGTGCTGTCGGGGTGGCGTGCGCAGGCGCGTGGTGCCTCCATGGATGCAGCAGAGCAGTTCCGCAGAGCACGGGACCTGCTGACCCGAGGCAGCGGGGCTGGTACGACGAACCCTGAGGCCGACCGCGCGACTGAACTCGATGCCCTGCTTGGGCTTGGCGCGGCGCTCATTGTCTCGGATGGCTTTACTGCGGAAGAGCTTCGGGAGGTTTACCGCCGCGCGGGGCAACTAGCTGCCGAGGTCGGCGATCCCGCTACGACGATCCCGGTTCTCGCAGGGCTTTGGAACGATCACCTGACGCGGGCTGAACTGACCCGCGCTGAAGATCTTGCGCTAGGGCTGCAGGCTCTCGCAGGGCACGCACCGGCCCATATGGCGATGGTAGCCCATAACGCTGTCGGGCAGACTCGGTTTTTCACCGGCGCTTTACCGGCTTGCGCCGCAGAAATCGCCGCCGTGCTGGAAATCGCCCCCCGCCATGCCGAACAGAACGGTAATGTCCTCTTCGGTGAGGACCCAGAGGTTGTATGTCGCCAGTACGCGGCCTGTGTCGCTGAACTGACTGGTGCCTCGGCAGAGGCTGAGCGGCACTTCACCGCTGGCAGTGCGCGCGCC
>NZ_JABUZF010000120.1:0-10981 GCF_014897885.1 Halomonas sp. 3D7M
GGGTTTTCATGCATTTTCCCTGGGTGTCTGGCTCGGGATTGCCGTGCTTATCCAGGCAGATATCTGCTTCCGGGTCGCGCTCGGAAAGCGCGTTGAAAATGGCCTTCTGTACGGGTGCGCCAACTTTTAAGCTTTCAGCCTTGAGCGCCGCATTCAGCGCCTTGGTAAACGCTTTCCGGTTGGTGTAGCGCTGCTCACCTAATTGCTCGCAGGCAGCTTTAAGGGCAGTTTGTTCTCCCTCATCTAGCCTCTGAATGGCTTTTTCGTCGTCCAGCTTGGCTAGACGTTCGTCGCTGGCTACAAAGTTGAGGCGCAGTGGCCGTTCGACGGTAATCCGCCGATAGCCAAACGTTTCTATGGGGAAAATCTTGCTCTCGCTGTTCTCTTCAAAGGCACCGTAAAGCCGCACGATATCGTCAATATCACGGTCGGTAATGTATTGGCGCTTGCTGCCCAGCGACTTGCGCATCTTGCTGGCCCGGCCAGTAGCGTTAATCAGCTGTACTTTGCCTTTGCGTTCGACGGACTTGTTGTTGGAAAGCACCCATATATAGGTGGCAATGCCAGTGTTATAGAACATATCGGTGGGCAGGCCGATGATGGCATCGACCAGATCATGCTGCAGCAGGTAGCGGCGAATTTCAGATTCCCCACTGCCCGCGCCACCGGTAAACAGCGGCGAGCCGTTAAGGATGATGCCGATGCGCGAGCCACCGTCTTGGCGGTTGCGCATCTTGGCCACAAGGTGCATCAAAAACAGCAGCGAGCCATCCGACACACGCGGTAGACCAGGGCCAAAGCGGCCATCGTAGCCACGCTGCTTGTGCTCATCGGTGACTTGCGTCTGTACCTTCTTCCATTCCACGCCAAACGGTGGGTTAGAGAGCATGTAGTCAAAGCGCTCGCCCGCCAGTTGGTCGTCAGAGAGCGTGTTGCCCAGCTTGATTTGCTCGACTTCCTGCCCCTTAACCAGCATATCGCCTTTGCAGATGGCGTAAGACTCAGGGTTGAGCTCCTGGCCGTGCAGCGAAACAGTCACGTTCTGGCTGACCTGCTGAATGTAGTCGTCGCTTTCAGAAAGAAAGCCACCGGTACCCGCGGTTGGGTCATAGACGGTAACGATGCTATTGGGCCTAAGCTTGGCTTCTTGCCCGGTCAACACCAGTGAGGTGGTCAGATGGACGATATCTCGGGGTGTGAAGTGCTCCCCTGCGGTTTCATTGGAGCTTTCGGCAAACTTGCGAATAAGCTCTTCAAAGATACCGCCCATACCGTGGTTGGTCACCCGTGCAGGGCTTAGGTCAATCGCCGCAAATTGCCGCACAACTTTATAGAGTAGGTCATTGGCGCTGAGCTGCTGAACAAAGCTCTCGAACTCGAAGTGCTCGAAGATCTCCCGGGCGCTCTGGCTAAACGATTGCACATAGCTCATTAGGTCGTCGCTGGTTTGGGTATCGGAAAGGCTACTCAGGCTCAGCGGTGAGGCGTTGAAAAACGGCTGATTGGCGGCGCGCAGCAACAGCTTTTCACGTACGGCTTCAGGCTTATTTTGATGATCCTCGGCAGCTTCTAGCACCCTGGCCTTGGTAGGCTCAAGAACACTCTCCAAGCGACGCAGCAGCGTGAACGGCAGAATGATACGGCCATACTGGGACTGCTTGAAATCACCGCGCAAAAGATCAGCGACCGACCATATAAAAGCGGCAAGCTGAGAATGACTCTCCGTGTTCACGGTGGATCTCCACATCTAGGTAGGTGCAATTCGTAAGTAATGCGGCACATCATACACAGCTCAGCGATATTGATCAGCGGGGCATAATGTATGCCCTGAACTCCCCCTACCCTGGCGGGTGAATCAGACCCACCACACTGACCAAGATCAGCACGGCTCCCAGTACGCGGAAGAACAGCCCGGTGTCTGCTTTTAGCATGTAGCGGTGGGCTTTTTCGCCTAGCAAATGGCCGATAAATGCGCAGGGCAGTAGCCATAGTTGATGAATCAGTTGGAGGTCGACGCCGGCGATGATAAACGACGCCATTTTGATCATCACCAGGATAAACCACAGCACGAACATGGTGTCGCGCAGCTGCTCTTTGACGACGTGAGTGGCGAACACCGCGACAATCAGCGGCGCGCCAATCAACGAGGTGCCACTGACATAGCCCCCAAGCGCCAGCAGTACGATATCGACGTATTTGTTGTTACTTCTAAACGGTTTATTCAGCACGTAGCCAATGGCATAAATGATCACAATGCCGAAAATGATGTTGGTCATGATCTGAGAGGGCAGCGTTAACAGCCCCACCACCCCGATCAACTTAGGCACGATCATGATTTTCAGGGCTTTGGTTAAATAGCCCCAATCGATATTACTTTCCGGCGACGTACCTCCCACGCCCACTTTCTGCACTTGTCGATGGCCGCTCCAGGCAATCCAACTGGAAAAAATCAGCAGATGAATGGCCACAATTGGCAGGAAGACCAGCGGTTCGTTGACCACCAGCAGCAGAAAAGGCAGCGCCAGCACGGCACCGCCAAAGCCAAGGCTGGTGCGAACAAAGCCGCTCCAGGCAAAAATAAGCCCGATGAGAAGGTACTGGTACCAGAGTAAATCTGTCATTGCTCGTGCATCTCCTCTAAGAAGATGAGTGGTTGTCTAGCCCCCACCAGCGTGGCAGCAAAGCACGCACTTTGGCTTGGGCAAAACGGTCGTCCATTAATATCACAACCCCTTCATCCTCGGGGCTGCGAATCACCCTTCCGGCGGCCTGCACCACTTTGATCATACCGGGTATGCGGTAGGTGTAGTCGTCGCCTCGGCCGAAACGGGTGTTCATGCGCGTTTTCAGCGCTTCGTTAAAGTCGTTAAACGGCGGCAAGCCTAAGGTGGCAATAAACGCGCCGATTAGGCGCTCGCCAGGAAGATCGACCCCTTCGGCAAAAGCACCGCCTAGCACGGCAAAGCCGATTCCCTTACCACCCGGGGTAAAGCGCACCAGAAAGGCGTCGCGCTCGGCTTCCCCCCTGCCAGCGAATTAGCTGAAATCACCTTCCGGTCTGCAGCCTGACCTGGGATTGGCTCGCTCAGAGCAGGACAGGAAGGAATTTCTCCATGGGCGCTACAATGGGGGTTCTCACGAGTGGCGAAGGCGGGTGGCCAGCGCACGACCAGCACCGCTGCCTAATCCCGTGCACAGGAAAAGGCTTGGAGCTGAGCGGAAATGATTTTACTTCTGTCGGAGCGGACATCGAAGTCGACTCTCACCGTGTGCCCCAATCGGTCATCAAGGGAGATGCTCCTCCTCTCGAATGCCACGATGCGCTTTGCATAACCTTCATTCTCCGTTTGATAGGAGATCTCGCCTCGACATGCGACTAAAACGCGGTCGGTGCGATTGGGATCGTATTCCTCGGGGGATAACTGGACACGAACGCTTGCGGCACATTTCCGTATGCCGCTGTTGCCAAAAAGTGGCCTTCGACAATCAAAGTCGAGCTGGCTGACCCTAAGTGGCCCAGCCCAGCGATGAGGTTGGTTGGACAGCGCGGGTCTGCGAATGCGTCCGTCGGATTGGCCAGGGCGGAGCTCGGCGATTGTTGTCGCGTTGCTGCCCAAAAAATGCGTTGATAGCCAACCTTCTGCCGGTTCCCCATTGGCACCCTGAACAAAGACCCGGGCCCAGCCCCCTTTACGCTCAAGAATACTGACGACCGTTCTGCGGGGAAGGGTGCGAATGACGGATGATCCTGTACTCGGCGCCGCGTGCAGGTTCAGTTCCTGAGCATCAACAAACGCGTATGTGCCGACTTCCTGCGCAGAGGCCAGAAGACCGCCAAAAACCAACGACGCGCAAACTGCGAGCACCACAACAACCCCGTGTACAACGATTGATCGCCTACCGGTTTTGTCCACTGTCTTTACTGAACAAGGCATCCAGAACCTCCTTGGCTGCCATGGGAATCATGGGCGCAATCCGCCCTCGGGCGGGAACTGCGAACCGCGATGGCATTCGTAAGTCTTTGCACGATATGCGGTGGGCGTCTGAGCGTTCTCCCCCATCGGAATGATGATCAGCCGCTGCCAGATCGCAGAGATCGAGTCGTCCTTCAGCCCACTGCGGCGAAGACCCGCATCCAGGACAGAGTCCTGCGCAAGGCCAATCTCGATCACTGCCTCAAGGAAAGGATCGGGCAAATCGGGGAGGGCGCGAACTTGTCCAATCTCGCCAAAATTGTTCTCGCCCGTCAGCTCGTCGATGGCGGCCGCGAGGGTCAAAAGGTCGGCACGTGCGACCTCAAAAGGAACCGATGCCGTATTCAGCGGCGTCTCTTTCTCTACGCTCCACAGGGCGGCGTTTCCAAGCTCCATGACAGGTGAGAGTCAAGGGTTATTCAAGCAGGTCAGCCCTGCGCCTGCGCTTCGGACAGCTCGATCCGCCCGGCAGCCACGATGTCTGACGCTGCCCCCTGCACGGGCCTGGTGACGAAGCGCCAGGACACATGCGGGCCAACGTCGAACGCTTCGGGAGGTTCCACGTACTCCGCCCCGATTGAATCGATTGCGTCTTGGCGGATGGCCGATCCCAGGCTGAAGCGGTCTACCTGAATAAAGCTGACGGGATACGGAACGCGGCTCGCCAGATCCGGAAACGGTTCAATACCATAGGTGATGCGGTAGCGGACTCGGCCGCGCACTCCCTCAGCCGCCTCAAGAGCCAGAACCGCCATGGTCAGCGGCCTGATCTGCGCGCTTGGCAAAAAAACCGACGATTGCGAATTCACTGGTTCTAGATTGGCAAGGACCTGGTCGAGTACTTGTAGGGTATCCTGCTCTTCATATCCCTCCAGAAAACGTGCGGACAACCTTTCAAGCGGGTTGCTCACATCCGAAGAACCCGCCCCCTCGGGCAATGTTGACGCGGCACCGTTGTCGCGGGTCATAAAGCGCTGCGCTACCCATCCAGCACGTTCCATGTCGGAGGCGAATTGCTCGATCACCGGATAGTTGGTGCCCGGCCCCATACGAGCGTTCAGCACGTCATCGACTGCAACGCCGCCGGTGACGCGCCACAAATCCGGGCCGTTACCGTCTACCTCTGCCCGTGCGACTGGAGTCGATGCGAGGACGACAAGGATGGTGACGGAAAGAGCTCGGCGTATCATCATTTCACCTCCACGACGGATCGGCCAAGCACCTCACGCCCGGAAACGTCCAGGAACCGAACCTCATAGAGGCCCGCCTCATCCGCCATTGTCAGGTCAATAGATTTTTCCTCGGCGACCGACTGAACCGTGATCCAGCTAAAATCGGGCTGATCCTTGTGCGCAAGCGCGATCCGCTGATCGGTGCTGTCGCTCTCGCCGGTCCATGTCACTGTGATCGTCTCGCCACTACCTGCGGTTTCTGGCACCGACAGTCCCGCGCCATCGTCCAGCGGCGCATCGGCTCCGACGACCTCCAGCGGAATGCTTGCAAGAGTCTTTCTGCCCACGTCGAGAATATAGCGGATCTCGTAGAGGCCTGGTTCGGCGGGAGCGATCAATCGCCCCTTGGTCTTGTCTCCCGCGCGCAAATAGATGTTTCGCGTTCCCTCATCGGCACCCGCCGACACGATCGCGACCATGTCCCTGGAATTGATCGTTGAAGACCAAGTGATATCGATTTTAGTCTCAGCGCGGACGATTTCAGGCCCGGAAATGCCGATCTCTGGCTCAATCACCTCGATGGACGCGGTCGCGAGCGTCTTACTGCCCACGTCGAGAATATAGCGGATCTCGTAGAGTCCCGGCTCGGCGGGGGCTTTCAGACTGCCTTCGGTGCGATCCTCGGTGCGCAGGTAGGTGGCGCGCGTACCCTCATCCGCGCCGGTCGGCACGATGGCGACCATGTCTCTGGGGTTGATAGTTTTGGACCAGCTTACATCGAAGGCCGCGCCGGTTGTTGCCTGCGCAGGACCTGAAACCGTCACTTCGGGCGGTGGTGGTTCTTCCGGTTCAGGTTCCGGCGTGACGGGCTTCAGGTCCATGGCGCTTTGAACCTGATCCAATGCGCCGTGCAACTCGGCGGCATTGCTGGCCGGAACGAAAACGCCACCGGTGTTCTCTGCGATGCAGGAGAGATTGGCATTCTCTTCCTCTTTCAGATCGAATCCGACAACATGTGCGGTAAAGTTCATGCCTTGTTTTGCCAATTCTGCGGACAGCGCACAGGGATCGGCATTGCAGGTTTCCACCCCATCCGAGATCAACACGACGGTTGATGAACTGTCGCGGTAGGACATCAGCTCGGCAGCCTGTTGCACGGCAGCCGAGNNNNAGCCTGTTGCACGGCAGCCGAGATCGGCGTCTTGCCAACCGGCTTGATCACATTGACCGTCTCGATAAAATCGCTCTTGTGCAGCGGGCCCGGCGCGATCAGAGTTTCGATATCGGTGCAATCGCCCTTGCTGCGGTGGCCATAGGCGACGAGGCCCAGGTTGGTATCTTTGTCCCAGTCATTGACCAATCCGGTCAGCACGTCCCGCGCGATTTCGATCTTACTGGTGCCGTCGATCTGTCCCCACATGGACCCCGACGCATCATAGACGATCACGACGTCGTCCGCAGCATGCGCGGCTGCCGCGCAGGTCATGCTGCCGACCAGTGCCATCTCGGCCAATCTCAGTGCGCCCAATTTCATTTTCCGGTCCTCCTCTTGACTATCGCGTGACGATTATTCTCAGTTCGATAGGAAATCGCGCCTCGACATTCGATCAGGACACGGACGGTGCGATTTGGGGTTATATTCCGCAATCGCCATGCTCATCTTGTTCTTCTCCTTGCTGTTTTCCGGCCGATGACCGCTCTGATTTGTAGTCTTGTCCTCTCGTATCGCGACCTATGGGGATATTGTTAGCATGCTCCGCGACCTGTACGCCCCGTTCGTTTGAACGGGATGCTGGAGTCAATTTCAAAGTAATGTTTTTTCACCAGCGCCTCCCATCCAAGGGTTCACGGGCTTACGATCACGTCGGAGCAAACTTACAAACAACCGTGCACTAATGAATAATTCTGCAAGGTTGTGACTGGTTCCAGGAGGCTATTTATGCTTCGCTCCCTATTATCACGCTTTATGGTCTTGGCCTGCATGGCCATGGCCGCCCCAACGCTGGCACAACCAAACGAAACCCGTGAATACCAGGACGGCAAGCGGGGAATCGTGCTCCTACCGCAGGGTGACAAGTCCTTTGCGGATGCCGTGGTCGATCGTTCGGCCGGTACAGGCACGATCGAAGACTCCGCAAGTGACCAACAGGCGATCCTGGGGCCACCCGACTTTTCCGGAAATGTGAAGGTCGAGGGTATGACGCTCTCGATTTCGGAAGACGGCGAGGCTTGGATCGATCTGAGTGACATCAGCGGCGGGCGTGCCGAAGTCGATTTGGTGGGGCTGGTGCCGGCGGATGCAAATTACCGGTTCGTGAGCCTGACCGACGATGGGGATGGCTGCGGCACGCGGTTCGCGGGCGCGGATGTCGATGCGGTTGCGGCAATCGGTTCCACCCTGCGATTCGTGCTGGACGGTGCCATTCTGTTTGCAGTGGACAGCACCGAATTATGACCCGAGGCGCAGGATGCCCTCGACGCGCTTGCGCAAGACATCGCGGATGCGGGCCTGAGTGAATTTCGCGTCGTAGGGCATACCGATTCCACTGGTGATGACACCTACACCTTGCCCTTTCACGAGATCGCGCCTTAGCCGTGCAAGACTATTTAAGCAGTCAGTCGGTCTTGGGCGCCGTCACCGTCACAGCGGAGGGACGTGGCGAGGCGGAACCGATCGCGGATAATGCGACCGACAAGGGAAGGAGCGTAAACCGACGAGTGGAAATCATTGGAAAATTCAACTCTGTCCCATAGCGAAATCGGACGGCGAATTACCTTAAGCGAAGGCGTCGCCATTCCCGAGGTTCAGGTAGCCGTCGAGTTCGTCCCGGATATCGGAGTCAAGGGCATCCGCGTGGGCGATGCGGGTGTAGAACAGGGTGAAGTAGATCACCTTGATCGCCGTCACCAGCCGCGCGAGGATCGCGTTGCCGATGAAGGCTAGGAAGATAAGCACGAAGAGCGGTAGCCAGTTGAATAGCGTCTGTTCGTCGAGCGGCAGCCCGTCCGGAATGCTGCCGAACAGCTCCCCCAATGCTGCCGAACAGCTCCCCCAGCGAGCCAGCAGAGAACGCTGTCGGCATGAAGCCCCCGGACGCAAGGCCGAGGATGATGCCGAGGATGATCGCGATCAGGTAGAGGGGGCCGAGAATCGTGCGCACGACATTGCCCATGATGTCGATGCCGAAGACGCCGACCAGCGTTTCGGGGACATGGTCACGCAGCGTGTGGAGACGCTCGCCCCCTTCGCGGAAACTCAGCTTGTCGATGGCAAACACGGGCAGGAGGAAATGGTTGACCAAATCCCAAATCTCGACGAGCGCACCGAGGATGAGGCGGGTGATCAATCCGCCGTTCCCGCGCTTAAGGACAACCCATACATTCGCCATGTCGATCAATCCTAGGATCCGAGCCCTGCCTTTGACGTCGGCGAGTTCCTTTCGCGCGCCCTGTACCGTCGCGTCTCGACCGCAGGCCGTATCATAGACCAGCCGGCTCAGCCGCAATTCTTGATGATTGTAGTAGAAAAACTTGTAGACGAAGACAATCACCATGGCCAAAAGCAACAGGGTGCCCGTCCCGCCCATACCAACGATGATGGCAGCAATCCCAGCGAAGAAAAGCACGACCACGAAAGCAGCATAGACGCTCATCCGTATGATGGGCGACAAGATGTCTGTGTCGCGGCCAATGATCGTGAATGTGTGCTTGAGCAGGTAGCCCAGTTGTGAAAACTGCGCGCCTAGTCCTGGTTTCTCGAAATCCATGATGCACTCTCCGTTGTCTTTGTATCTTTTGCCCCCGCATCCCGGATGAGATCAGGGCGAGTGGTGCAGCTCCGTTACTGGCGATCCGATAGCCTGATAAGCTTCGTCAGCGGCGTCTGAACGCCCCTGGCGCCCACAGGGTTTCCCCTCGGCGTAATGCGCTTTCTTCACACTGACGGGGGCCAGCCTGGCATCCCATTCAGGGTGTGGTTGTTGGCCCTCTATCATCTGTAAATAGACCTGCATCATGCAGGCGAAGGGTTCCAGCAGCGGCAAATCACATTTCGCATTTGCTGTTGCCGTATTTTGCTGAGCAGACACGCGCGGCGCAGGATGCAATCTGCGGATTGCGCAATTGCTTCTTGATATCGACGGTCTCAATCGCCATGTAGGGAACCGAGATTGTCTCGGTGTCCTGCGTGCAGTTGGTAATTGAATCCTCAGTTGTGCAGGTCATCTTGCCCGTCAGCCGTGTTTCGCTGCGATATTTGGTAACGGCTTCCTGTCGATAAACCGGCGGGATTTTCAGCATCCACTCTGCTTCACAATGTTTTCTTTCGGCCTGGTATTCTAGCGTTCCACATCCCGTCAGGAGGACGAACCCGAAAATGCAAAGACCGAAAGCGGATTTGGGAAACCGTGACATGGTTAGCTCCGATTACAAGATGCCGCCCGCCTATCCCGAGCCTTGAACGGAAGAATCACATAACCGAACCAACAGTGCCCCGTTCGTTCAGAGGGGTTGGTGTCATTATTTGTAGAATAAAGAGTTTGCGCCAAGGTTCCGGTGCTGGTGAAGGCTGTCGTCGTCTTCGCGGTGCTGCTGACGATCTCGCTGAACGAATGTTTGGCTGGGCACCTTTCTCGTAGGCAGCCATCAAAAGCCAAAATCGCCAGGGACGTGAAGGACTGCTTTCATAACGAAAAGTTCGGGAGCTGATTTGCCCAATAAGCGGTCTGCTAGGTATTTCTTGAAATCAACGGGGTAGGGAGGCCAGTGTCTGCTCGAGGGCTTCGAGGTTTGCTTGTTTCATGGCGTGCTCCAGAAGAACACTGGATAAACAGCAGTTTATACAGTGTTTTTAAAGCACACCAACAACAGATACCAACATAGCCTCATCTATCCATTGTAACAGTGCTTGATGAAGCAGGTTAACCCACCCGGTGCTGATAAAGTACGTCCAGCGCATCGTCATCAGCAGCAGAGGATAACGCCTTTGATTGGGCAACGGGTTTGCGGCCGCCCACCAGCACATACCATTCCGCTTCTGTTAGGTAGTGCTGGCACCAACGGCTTAAGCCAGCGGCCACATCATCGCGAATTCGTTCGCCGCTACGGAAAGCCTGGGCGAGATGCAGCAAGTCCTGGCGAGCAGTGCGAGCACGGGCATTGCCGCCGTGCACTTTGGAAAGTGGGCAGCGTCGATCATAGGCCGCGTTGGTTAATGCATTTAACCAACGTTCCAATTCATGCGCCTGAATACCGCCGTAAACTGCCACACTGCACTCCATGCTGAATGATGATTGAAATTTAATGAGCTCCGCCCATTAGCACTGGCGAAAAAGGGCGTTAGATTGCCCGATTGTGGCGCAACTGTCACCTCCGGTCTATTCCTGGCCACCCCCAGACATAGCCTAAGCCAAGACATAACGCCCTATGTCTGTACTACACCTGGTAATCCCGAGCACTACGACTGGGTCGGCCATGTGCGCGGCGCTGGCCTATTATGGGGCATCGAACTGGTCGCCGATGGTGAATCGCGCCAGCGGTCAACGCAACCTGACGCTGATTAAAAACGATGCCAATGAACCTAGTATCGGTATCGGCAAGCTAATTGAGGCAGGCCGTGTAAAGCGCTTGATCACCTCTCGCTTAGGCCTAAACAGAGCCGCCATTGACGCGTTGTCCGGTAAATCGGCCATTCAGTCATCAGCGAAAGTTGCCTATCCAACGCCGAGGCGAAAAAATCGCTAATCGGCCACTGAGTGGCCCATTGGCGTTTTCGGCTTGGCGTTTGGCGCTTCAGCGCATATTC
The DNA here is from genome assembly GCF_014897885.1 of Halomonas sp. 3D7M. Taxonomy (NCBI): domain Bacteria; kingdom Pseudomonadati; phylum Pseudomonadota; class Gammaproteobacteria; order Oceanospirillales; family Halomonadaceae; genus Halomonas; species Halomonas sp. 3D7M. The sequence continues at coordinate 10,950 of NZ_JABUZF010000120.1, forward strand.
AGCGCGGCTGGCTGCGGCGCGATCTGCGAAAG
>NZ_JABUZF010000120.1:11008-14942 GCF_014897885.1 Halomonas sp. 3D7M
CGCGCCGAGCAGTGCTATCGGTGGATTCGCTCGGGTATAGCGGGCGCCTTTGCCGTCACAGTGCGCTTGGTAACGTTTCGCTAGGTTATTGGTAATCCCCACATAGGTGCCGCGTTTGCACTCAAGTAAGTAGAGGAACCATTGGGTATCGGTATTTATACTACTCACCACAACAACTCTTTATTTTTCGGCCGCTACCACATAGGCAGCGCTCGTTGCGCCGCGGTTTGAGGCGCTCAATGGTCGGCACGCCATCCACATACCACCAGCGCCCGTCTTCAAACACAAACCGTGAGTTTTCTTCTAGCACATACCAGCGGTTTTGTTCACGGAAATAGGCTAAAAAATGTACCGTACCCTGCCCCTTTTTTGCGGGCGGTGCCGCCACAATCGTGAGCGCTTTCCATTGGGAGTCTGGGTCAGGCGGTAGCTGCGTTGGCCGCGTTGATGCGTGCCAAGTGGCAAGTAGGTAATCGCGGCTATTCAACGCAAACGCCGTGTAACGTGAACGCATTAGCGCTTCCGGCGTAGGTGCTGTTGCACCTTGGTGATAAGGCTGGCAACACGCCGTGAATGCAGCACCACTGCCACACGGGCAGTTGGCTGACGTTGAGACTGGCGTTGAAAGCGTCATATTGAAAGCTCTGTATTCTTTGGTTTATAGATTTGGTATACGTTTTGTTTCGGTATTGGCACAGAGTTAGATATAGTACCAGAGCGACATCATCAGACAGACGGAGTACGACACACGATCAAGCATTCTTTCCAAACCCAGTGGAGGTTCTCCTATGAAGGTTTACAAACCCGAGTGGCAGTGCACGTTTAGCGTAAACGAAGGCGCGGTAGAATCAGCAACCTGGAAAGAGCGAATCGCCTGGCGGCTTAGACAAATTGCCGATCGACTCGAAGGCGGTGGCCGTACAGTAAAAATCGACTACAACGTCTCTCCGCACGTTAGCCGAGACGAAGTTGATACCTGTTTGGGCAAAGGATTTGAAGTTACCCAGCGGCTGCTGACCCAGCTTGCCCGCCAACAGGCCTGCGAAGATGTGATGCGCCACGCAAAAGCGGAGCTTTACGAAGAGCAACATCAGCATTAGCCGCCATAAATATCGAAGAAGCACTTCAGAAGAACACCCGCCTGTTTTAATCATTGGCGGGTGTTTTTTATTGTGCGCTATTGATATTGCGGACTAATTTAGCAGCCATCATCCCAAATGGGGTGTTTCTAGCGCCTGCCCTAATCGCTGCATAAACGCCGTGCATTCATGCAACTGAGCCGTCTCAATATACTCATCGGGTTGATGCGCCTGGGCGATGCTGCCAGGGCCAAGAATTATTGTCTGCAAGCCTTGGCCTTGGAACTGCCCCGCTTCCGTGGCGTAAGCCACCGCATGGTTACAGCAGGCGTGTGGCAGATGGTCTTTGGCTAAGCGAAGCACCTGGTCGTTTTCGCGGTCGGCCAAGCCAGGCACTGTCACGTTTAGCGGCTCGGTGGTGATTTCAACGTGCTTGCCTTTAGCCTGCAACTCGGCGCTTAGTTGGGCGCAATAGGCTTCAAAGCGTGCGTATATTTCGTCGAAGGTGTCCGTGGGCAGATGGCGAATTTCCCACTCAAACTGACACTCCCGCGCCATAATATTGATCGCCGTGCCGCCTTTTATTTTGCCAACGTGCAGGCTGGTATGCGGCACATTAAAAGCCTCATCGACGCGGCCCTCTTCCACCAATGCCGCCATGGTGTCTTCAATGAACGTGACGAGCCTTGCCGCAACATGGATAGCTGACGTGCCTTGATTCACTTGGCTACTGTGAGCCTCCTGACCAATCACGCTAGTGCGCAGATTCGTTGCACCTTTTTGCGCAACCACAGGCTGCATGCTGGTAGGCTCACCAACAATGACGTGGGCGGTGGTGGAGTAGTGCTCGTAAAAGCGTTTAATAAGACTCGGCGCGCCCACACAGCCAATTTCTTCGTCATAAGAAAACCCGAAATAGATAGGCTGCTTCAGCGGCGTATTGGCCCAGGTAGGCACCATAGCTAACGCACAGGCAATAAAGCCTTTCATATCACAGGTACCACGCCCGTACAGGCGCCCATCACCGCCATCACGCAGGGTAAACGGATCACTCGACCATGGCTGACCGGCCACCGGCACTACGTCGGTATGCCCAGAAAGCATCACTCCGCCAGGGGCGTCAGGGCCTACGCGGGCAATCAGGTTGGCTTTGGTGCCACACGGGCTCATCACCCGCTCTGAAGCCACACCATAATCAGCTAGATAGTCCTCAACGAATTCAATTAGGGCCAAATTAGATTCACTGGAAGTGGTATCGAACGATACTAGCTTTGCCAGTAAGGTGGTCGCGTCAGTCATACTGCTCTCGTTTGTTAGTCTCTCAATATCACCCTATCACCGCCTCTCTCCTTTGCCTACTAAGCAGGCCGACGGACAGCGAAACGTTGACTGTCACGTCGAGTTCATCGTGCATTCATGAAAACGTCATCTACACTTTCTACTGTTCAGTGCACCCAAAAACTTAATAAACGTACTGCGAACGACCCACAAGGAGCCGTTATGTCTCGTTTCACATTGCACGCGCTTGCCCTAGGGGTGGCTACTGCCACGTTTAGCCTTTCTGCCCATTCTGCGACCGAAGTGACCTGGTGGCACGCCATGGGAGGCCAGCTTGGTGAAATCCTTGAAGAAATGACGGAGGAGTTTAACGCTTCTCAGGACGACTACCAGGTCACACCCAGCTACCGCGGCAACTACACAGAAACGATGACCGGTGCTATTGCGGCGTTCCGTGCAGGCGAACAGCCACATATTCTGCAGGTATTCGAAGTCGGCACCGGCACCATGATGAACGCCAAAGGCGCCATCTACCCAGTGTACGAGTTGATGGAAGAGTATGGCCGCGCATTTGATCGCGAAGCCTTCCTGCCAGCGGTAGTCGGTTACTACACCGATACCAACGGCAATATGCTGTCTTTCCCGTTCAACTCCTCAACGCCGATTATGTACTACAACCGCGACATGTTTGAGGAAGCGGGCCTAGACCCTGAGCAGCCCCCCGAAACATGGGCAGAAGTAGCCGATTTTTCACGCCAAATCGTCGATTCTGGGGCAGCCAGCTGTGGCTTCACCACCTCATGGCCAAGCTGGGTTATGTTGGAAAACTTCTCTGCCATGCACAACTCGCCGCTAGGGACGTTAGAAAATGGCTTTGGCGGGATAGAAACAGAGTTCAATTTCAACAATGAATTGGTTGCCCTCCACTGGGATAATTTGAAGGCTTGGCAGGATACGGATGCCTTTAAGTGGGGCGGCCCTGGCTCCGGGCCAGACTCTGAACCGCTGTTCTACTCCCAGGACTGCGCGATTTTCTTCGGCTCTTCTGCTTCCCGTGCGGATGTCGCTGCTAACTCTGACTTTGAAGTCGGTTTCGGTATGCAGCCCTACTATGACGACGTAGATGGCGCGCCACAGAACTCCATCATTGGCGGTGCCACCCTGTGGGCACTACAAGGCCACACCGATGACGAGTATGAAGCCGTTGCCGCCTTCTTTGAGTACCTCTCACAGCCTGAGGTACAAGCCGAGTGGCACCAGCAAACCGGTTACCTGCCCATCACTCAAGCAGCGTGGGACTTGAGCAAAGAGCAGGGCTACTACGATGAGAACCCTGGTGCCGATATTTCGCTGAAGCAGATGACGCTAAACGAGCCGACTGAAAACTCGAAGGGGCTACGGTTTGGTAACTTTGTACAAATCCGCGACATTATCTCCGAAGAGATGGAAGCGGTGATGACGGGCGCTAAATCTGGCCAGGAAGCTACTGACTCAGCCGTTGAGCGTGGTAATCAGTTGCTACGCGACTTCCAATCAGCCAACCAGTAAGCAAGCACCTTATCCGCCGCCTGCCCCTG
>NZ_JABUZF010000120.1:14964-22680 GCF_014897885.1 Halomonas sp. 3D7M
GGCGGCGTGCCTGTTGTTAAGTGCCCTACTTATTGGTGCCGTTTATAGACGCAGGATACGTCGCCTATGCAAACCAAACGCATGACCTTCCCTGGGCGTTTTCTGCCCTACGCCTTACTGGCTCCTCAGGTCATTGTCACGCTGATTTTCTTTATCTGGCCAGCCGGCCAAGCGCTTTACCAATCACTGCTACGAGAAGATGCCTTTGGGCTACGCACCACCTTTGTGGGTTTGGAAAACTTTGCTCGCCTGTTTCGCGATGGCGCTTACCTTAACTCGCTCTCCGTGACAGTGGTGTTTGCGGTAGGCACCACGCTACTCTCCATGTCCGTTGCGCTGCTGTTAGCGAGCACGGTTAACCGCATGATCCGCTCACGCAGCACCTACACCACGTTGCTGGTATGGCCCTATGCGATTGCCCCTGCCATTGCCGGTGTGCTGTGGTGGTTTATTTTCAACCCGTCGATTGGCATTGTGCCCTACATACTGGACATGGTCGGCTACCAGTGGAACCACCGTAATTCGGGCGCAGACGCCATGATGCTGGTGGTTTTTGCCGCCGCCTGGAAGCAGATTTCTTATAACTTTCTGTTCTTCCTCGCTGGCTTACAGTCAATCCCTCAATCACTGATCGAAGCCTCGGCCATTGACGGCGCAAGCCCCATGAAGCGCTTCTGGACGATTATTTTCCCGCTGCTCACGCCAACCACCTTCTTCTTGATGGTGGTTAACGTGGTTTACGCCATGTTCGACACGTTCGGCATTATTCACGCTACTACTCAAGGCGGCCCCGCCCAGGCCACCAACACGCTGGTCTATAAGGTCTACGCCGATGGCTTCGTGGGTTTGAATTTAGGCTCGTCGGCCGCTCAGTCAGTGATTCTAATGGCCATTGTGGTCGCGCTCACGGTGGTGCAGTTCCGCTTTATCGAGCGCCGCGTGAACTACTAACACCACTGGCTAATTGTTTGGGAGACTTTCAATGGTTGAGAACCGACCCTGGGCGAATTTTTTTGCTCATCTGACGTTGATGATTGGCGTCGCGGTGGTGGTGTTCCCCGTGTACGTTGCGCTCGTAGCGTCTACCCAGGCGCCAGGCGACTTGCTACGCGGCACGCTGCCGATGCTGCCCGGCGCTCACGGTATCGAAAACTTTACCCGTATGTGGCAGTCCGGCGTTTCCAACGCAGGAGCCCCACCAGCAGGCATGATGCTATGGAACAGTTTTGTTATGGCCATGGCGATTACCGTAGGAAAACTGTCGATCTCGCTACTGTCGGCGTTTGCGATTGTTTACTTCCGCTTTCGTTTTCGGATGTTCTTTTTCTGGCTAATTTTCGTCACGCTAATGCTGCCCGTCGAAGTGCGCATTATTCCCACGTTTCAGGTCGTTGCGGATCTCAACATGCTCAATAGCTTTGCCGGGCTGTCGATTCCGCTAATTGCCTCGGCCACCGCGACGTTTCTGTTCCGCCAGTTCTTTATGACCATTCCCGAAGAAATGCTCGAAGCTGCTCGCGTCGACGGCGCCGGGCCACTGAAGTTTTTTAAAGACATCTTAATGCCGCTGTCAGTGACCAATATCGCCGCGCTGTTTGTGATCATGTTTATCTATGGCTGGAACCAATACCTGTGGCCACTGCTGATCACCACCGACCCTGACTACTACACCATCGTGATGGGTATTCAGCGCATGACCTCAGAAGAGAACCCCCAGTGGCACTTGATTATGGCGGCAGTGGTGATGGCAGCGCTACCGCCGGTATTAGTGATTCTGTTTATGCAACGCCTATTTGTGAAAGGCCTGACCGAGACGGAGAAATAAGATGGCCAGTATTACCTTGGAAGGGCTGAAGAAAACCTATACCGGCGATGTTCACGCCGTCAAAGGCATCGACTTACAGATTGAAGATGGCGAATTTGTGGTACTCGTCGGGCCATCCGGTTGTGGCAAATCGACCCTGCTACGCATGGTCGCGGGGCTTGAAACCATTACCGAAGGCACGCTCAAAATCGGCGACCGGGTAGTCAATAAGTTAGAGCCCGCTGAGCGCGATATCGCCATGGTGTTCCAAAACTACGCGCTTTATCCGCACATGACCGTCTACAACAACCTTGCTTATGGCTTAAAGAACCGCGGTTTTAAAAAAGATGACATCGATAAACGCGTGCGCTTAGCGGCCAAGATGCTGGAGATTGAAGACTTCCTGGAGCGCAAACCGCGCAAGCTTTCCGGCGGCCAGCGCCAGCGGGTAGCCATGGGCCGAGCGCTGGTGCGCGAGCCTTCAGCCTTCTTGTTTGATGAACCGCTTTCCAACCTGGATGCCAAGCTGCGCGTGCAAATGCGGGTGGAGATTAAACAGCTACAGCGTCGCCTAAAAACCACCAGCCTGTATGTCACCCACGATCAGCTGGAAGCCATGACCCTGGGCGACCGTTTGGTCGTGCTAAATGCCGGGCAAATTGAGCAGGTTGGCACCCCGATGGAGATCTACGCCCGTCCGGCCACCATGTTCGTTGCGGAATTTATTGGCTCTCCGGCAATGAACATGTTGCCGCTGGATTATCTGCGTACTCAAAACAGCAGCATGCTGGAACACCTCCCTGCAGGCACCGATATCCTCGGCATTCGCCCAGATGATATGCACCTCACCGCACCCGATGCGCCACACCTAGCCATCGACGCAACACTCATGCTCTTTGAGGCGGCAGGTGCGGAAAGCCATCTATACGTTAATCTCGCCGACAGCGAGCAACCCACGGTGATTCGCACCGCGGGCCAGCCAGCCGTTCGTGAAGGTGAAGCACTACGTTTCTACGTGCCCCGCGATGCTCTTCATCCTTTTAACAGCACCACTCAAAAGCGCACCGATGGTTGACAGCGCGACTTAAGAAAAACTTGCATAAGAAAAGCACATCATCGGAGACTTCATGCGCTACGTTTGAGCTAATAACAATAACTCGCTGCTCAGCTATTTTTGCCGGTAGTAGCGTATGGATCTCTATGATGAATACTGGTCTATGAAGACAGAATGTAATGACCTCGACAGCTTATACCGCGATCATTCCCGGCGCGTACAGGCGACTCTGATTCGCTTGCTAGGGGATTTTGAGCTTGCCGAAGAAGCAATGCAGGATGCGTTTGTGGCAGCGGTTCAGCAATGGCCAATTAACGGTTCACCCGACAACCCTCAAGCCTGGTTAATTCGTACCGGCTACCACTGTGGGGTTAATCAAATTCGCCAACGCAGCACGGCACGCCGCCGAGCTCATTTGCTGTTACCCGCCGAAGAGACACTGGATCTAGAACCAGCGACGATTCAAGACGATGCACTGCGCCTGTTGTTCACCTGCTGTCACCCAAGCCTGAGCATGGAAGCCCGCGTGGCATTAACCCTGCGGGAAATGTGCGGCCTCACTACCGAACAGGTGGCGAGTGCGTTACTTATGAAGCCCACTACGCTGGCTCAACGCATCGTGCGCGCTAAGCGCAAAATTCGCGATGCCCGCATCCCCTACGCGGTGCCTGACAGCGAAGCACTTCCCGAGCGCCTGCCGGATGTACTCCAGGTTATCTATTTAGTGTTCAACGAAGGCTACTCACGCAGCATGGGCAGCCAGGTCGTTGATGTTAGCTTGACGAAGGTAGTCATGCGCCTCGGTGAGGCGTTAGCAAGGCTGCTACCCAGTGGCGAGGTGTTCGGGTTGATGGCACTGATGCGGCTTAATGATGCTCGTCGCGATGCACGCCAAGACAGCGCGGGTGACTTAGTCACCCTGGACGAACAAAACAGAGATTTGTGGCACCAAGAGGATATTAATAGCGGTATCGAATGGCTTGAGCAGGCACTAGCGCTCACTCCAACCGGCTACTACACCCTACAGGCATCAATTGCCGCGGAACACTCACAGGCTAGCAGCGCCGAACAGACCGACTGGGGAAGAATCGTACGACTCTACAATGCGCTATGCCGCCACAATGCCTCACCCATTCTGGCACTCAATCGCGCAGTGGCCATCGCCATGAATGGCGCGCTGGCAACCGGTTTGCAGCTTCTCGATGAGTTAGTCCATCACCCACAAATGAGCCGCTACCACTTATTATACGCGGCACAAGCGGATTTACTGCGCCGCCAAGGCCAATATGATGCAGCGCGCAGTGCCTATCAGCAGGCGCTCGTGCTGGCGACGCTTGATCCAGAGAAGCGCTTTTTGCGCAGGCGGCTGTCTGAGCTAAAACAGCATTGATAAAAAACGTGATAAAAAAATAGTCCGACCATGTCGATTTCAGCTCGCCCCAAACGATTAGTAAGAGTACCCCCTCGGATCATCCAGGAGACTCTCAATGAAATTCATGCTAATTCGCCGTGCCGATACCAATACCGAAAACGGCGTTATGCCCTCCCAAGAACTGCTTGCCGACATGGCCGCTTATAACCAGCGTTTAACTGAGGCTGGTGTATTTTTAGGCGGTGATGGCTTACGTCCAACCAGCGATGGCTGCCTGATCCGCTTCGATAAGGGTACTCCCACCGTTATCCCAGGACCATTTTCGCCCCCCAGTGAGCGCATTGCTGGCTACAGCGTACTAGAAGCGCCAACGCTGGAAGAGGCCATTCATTGGGCTCAGCAGTGGCCCACCCAAGATGCCGATGGCAACGTGACACTTGAGCTGCGGCGCTTCTTCTCGCTGGAGGATTTTGAGCCCGGTGCCGGCATTGAGCAGCACCGTAACCTTGCCCGTGTGCCGGATGCCATGAACGTGCATGTTGCCTTTCCCGGCACTTGCCGTGAGGCCATGCAGTTTTATGCCGACGTCACTGGTGGCCAGTTGGAATGCCTACTGACTTACGCTGAAACGCCTGCCGCTGAACACGTACCGACCACCCTTCATGACCACGTTATCCATGCCTCGCTGAACCTGCGTGGACGCCGCTTGATGGGTGCCGATATGGCGGCTGACTGCTATACACCACCTCAAGGGGTAGAGATTCAACTGGAGTATCAGGATATTGAGCAAGCCGCACGAACCTTTGCTCAACTAGCGGAGGGTGGAAAGATTGTCATGCCATTCGAAGCCACCTTCTGGTCGCCAGGGTTCGGCATGGTAACCGACCGCTTTGGCGTCGGCTGGATGGTCAACGTTCCGTCAGAAAACTGCCCCTCAGCCACCGAAGGAGACGCTCCATGAAGTACGTTGCGCTAGTGTATTACCAAGAGCAAATCATCAATGCCATGAGCGAACAGGAGTGGTACGACCTCAACCAGGAGTGTATCGCGGGGGTCGAGCGCCTGAGCGCCAGCGGCAACTACCTTTCCGGGCAGCCGTTACAACCAACGGAGACCGCAACCACCGTGCGCGTGCGTGATGGCGAGACACTGATCTCCGATGGCCCCTTTGCCGAAACCAAAGAGCAACTGGCTGGTTTCTACCTACTGGAAGCTCGCGACTTGAATGAGGCACTGCAGTTGGCTAGCCGCATCCCGCCAGCTCGGCTGGGCAGCATTGAAGTACGCCCCGCTCGAGAACTCCCACCCAAAGCAAACGCAGGAGAAACAGCATGAACACTACCGCCACACCCTATGTCGATGGCTTCATCGCTGCCGTGCCGACCGCTAATAAATCTGAGTTTATTGAGCACGCCCGCGCCGCCGCAGAAGTGTTCAAAGAGTTCGGCGCACTGCGAGTGGTAGAGTGTTGGGAAGATGATGTTCCCGAAGGCGAGGTCACCTCGTTCTCCATGGCGGTTAAGCGAAAAGATGACGAAAGCGTTGTTTTTTCATGGATAGAGTGGCCTTCCAAAGCGGTACGCGATGTCGCTATGCCAAAAGTCATGGAAGATCCACGCTTACAAATGGACGTTAATCCCATGCCCTTTGATGGCAAGCGTCTTATTTATGGCGGCTTTGAAAGCATCATGACGATGTGAGTACACCGGGCCGTTTCACTCAATAGAAACGGCCCGCAAGCCCTTCCTCTTGGTAAGTGACTCCCCCTAGCGCAATCCCATAGCGGCTAAAACGCATCTTAATGGCTCCTTTCATATTGATGTCATTGTTCATCGTTAGCGTGCCAGAAAGGCCTGACAATGTGGTGACATCAATGACAAACCAACCGCGCAAACCGCTCAGCGACGAAGAAATCGCCTACTTAGAGGAACTGGCTAACGGCAACGCATTAGCCAAGCAGCGTCGCCGCGAGAAAAAGCGCCAAACGCCAGCGACAAAGAAACTCTTAGACTAACCACGCCTTACCAAGGCGTATTCATGCACGCTTTCTAAAACCACTTAATTATTATCATAGATAGCATAACGCAAAAAGCCGATGTACTTTTAGCACATCGGCAAAACGATCTTAATAAGTGACTTAAACGCTAAGGAAACTATTTATCATTTAAAAGTGATAGCGAGCACCTACTGCATAATACAGATCATCTTCGAAGTTATTATTGGCATCTTTATTAGCATCATTTAGCTCGACAAACACATCAAAATTGTTAGAAACATCGTAATGCGCCGCAGCGGCCCAAGCATCGCGATCCTTATCAGCGTTGTCTACGTCAATGTTGTAATAATCGAGATAGAAGGTCCAAGCGCCGGTGGCAAAGCTACCACCTAGGCCTACTGTGTCGAAACCGCCTCCTCGCTTATCGTTATCACCACGGGTTTCATAACCTAAACGCGCAGAGAAAGCGTCATTGATGTCGTACTCGGCCGTAGTACCAAAACGTGTTTCACCGTTGCCACCGCCACGCACGGAATCTTCTACATAACCGAGTGCTAAACGTAAGGGGCCAGTCGCGTAAACGACGCCACCTTGTGTGGCGATAACGCTACCTTCGCTAGACTGCTGCGCTTCAGTGAGGCCACGCTCAGAAAAGTGTTTTGCTGAGAAAACAGCCTGAAAACCGTTGATTTCAGGCGTTTTATAGCCAAGTGAGTCGCCACGCGCCTGAAGACCACCGCCGGCAAATTCATAGCCACGCTCTACATAAACATCGAACGGTGTCATCACGTAGTTATCGTAGTAACTGTTATAGTTACCCGCCATGAACGTACCGTACTGCTTACTTTCGAGACCCAGGTAGCTATTACGCACTTCGTCAAAGCCCGGGCGGCTGCGCTCATCCCCAGTAAAACGCCACTCTACCCGTGCAAACGCGCGCAGGTCAGCGTTGATTTGATGGCCTGCCGTAAAGCGCAAACGAGAGCCAAAATTACGGAACTCCTCGCCATTATCAACGCCATTTTTTTCACCACCGCCTTCAAACCCCATAGCGATGCGGCCGTAGATATCTAGCGTCGTGCCGTCTTGGTCATATACCACCGCCGCTTGAGCCGCAGAGGCACCCAACAAACCACTAATAGCTAGAGCAAGTGTCGCCTTTTTAAACATGATTGATCCCATTAAAGTAGTTAGCGCTTGTTATCAGCACTTTTAGTTACAAGAGAATTCAGATACCGAAGTCTTCTAATTCAATTTATTTTCAACCCAAGATTCGTCAGAAAAGGGTCGTCATAAAAATCGAAAAATTATGTTTAAGCTGCTTACCGAGCTTTTAATTGCGCATTGCGAAGGCACAATCGAGGATATGTTTACCTCGTCGTCAGCTACCTTAAAACCGATATATGTCATTCTTCTTAAAGTTTTATTTTTTTAGCGTTTTTTTTGATAACTATAAAAATGCAACCTGATCGACATATTGATCTGCTAAG
>NZ_JABUZF010000120.1:22750-26346 GCF_014897885.1 Halomonas sp. 3D7M
TGTCATCCCATGTTCACCAGGCTGTCTTGGCAGTGTCACTGTCGCTACGCATAGTCAATGCAATAGTGAATGAAATAGTGAGTAAAAACGTGATAAAGGGATGGATCGCTCATGCGACTCTGTATCGTTAGCGAAACATGGTCACCAGAAATAAATGGTGTTGCGCATACCTTAAATAGGCTATGTCGTGAACTCACTCGGTTGGGGGTAACAGTGGATGTTATTCGCCCAAAACCAAGCATGGCTGCCAGCGCCATCAATGTTGCTCAAGAGCGTTCTCAAGGGCTTTCTCAAGCACCGTCTCAAGAACAGTATCAAGAACCCTACCAAGAACCGTCCCAAGAGCTTCAGGTTCGGCGGTTAGCGCTACCGGGTTATAACGCTGTGCAGATTGGCCTTGCCAGACCTTCAAAACTTCGCCGTTTCTGGCAGAAGCATCGTCCCGACTCTATTTATCTGGCAACCCAGGGCCCGCTGGGCTGGGCAGCTCGACAGGCTGCACGCCAACTGAACATACCTTTAGTGGCTGGCTGGCATACTAATTTCGATCACTACTGCCATGACTACGGGGTTTCCTGGCTAGCTGCCGCCACGCGGCGATATTTACGCTACTTCCATAACGGCTGCGACCTTACCCTTGTGCCCACTCAACAACAGGCTGAAGCGCTACGCGCTCAGGATATCCGCGGTGTAAAGGTACTCTCACGCGGCATTGATGGCGATATATTTTCCCCAGCCCACCGCGACGACACCCTACGCGAACAGTGGGGGGTTAGCGAACATCAACCTGTTGCGCTGTATGTGGGCCGCTTAGCTCCAGAAAAAAACCTCGCGTTACTGCAAGAAACGCTGCAGGCCATGAGTGACGTACGCCCCGATATGGCACACGTCATTGTTGGCGATGGCCCAGGCCGCGCTCAGTTACAAAAAGCGCTACCAGATGCTCATTTCACCGGTTTTGTGAATAAACAGGCACTAGCACGCCACTATGCCAGTGCCGATATATTTATTTTCCCCTCTCAGTCAGAAACATGGGGAAATGTGGTGACTGAAGCCATGGCCAGCGGGCTAGCAGTCGTGGCCTATCACCACGCCGCCAGCGCTGAGCTGATTCAAAGCAGGCACAACGGCATCACCGTTCCCCCTGGCGATGCGCTTGCCTTTCAACAGGCTGCCGTCGCGTTATGCCAGCACCCTGCTGACTACGCTCGCCTAGGTAGAACCGCCCGCCTACGCGCGCTAGAGCAAAGCTGGCCGGGAATCGCAGAGCAGTTCTTACGCTATTTACAAAACGCCCAGGAGGCTCACCATGCGTCCGCGTCCGCTTGTCGTATTCGATCGTCTTGATGTCTTTGAATGGCAGCTTTGCCAACGGGTAACACACCTATCGCTTTATCGCCCCTGGCGGCTAACGCTGCAAACGGCAAGTAAGCTGGGAGACTGGCCTGTCTGGGTATTATTAATCGCTGCACAGCCCTGGTTACAGCCTAACGGTGCTTGGCGAATCATGCAGTACAGCGCCATCGCACTGTTTGCAGTCGCTATTTATAAGTTGGTAAAAACGCGGCTGTGTCGCGAACGTCCGTTTATCACCTACCTCGGTGGCGTCCACTGTGGCGAGCCTGCCCGAGACAAATACAGCTTCCCCAGTGGTCACACCATGCATGCGGTGATGTTCAGCGTGTTGGTCGCCGCTCATACCCCCTGGTTGCTACCTATTGTGATTCCCCTTAGTTTACTGATTGCCATTTCGCGGGTGGGGCTTGGGCTGCATTATGTCAGCGATGTCATTGCTGGCGCAGCCATGGGCTATGGCTTTGCGCTACTGAGTCTTTATTGGATGGGATAACCCTCTGCGGTTGGTCGCTCAACGCCGTATCAATAAAAGCAAAAAGCCACCAACGTGGACGCAGGTGGCTTTTGGTATTGTCGATTAACTATCTATTGTTTTAATTATCTACATATCGGGAGGCATATCGTCACGATCCTCTATTGTGGTCATAAACGATGTCTTGAACATCATATAAAGACCGACTCCCGAAAACCCTAGAAACAGCACAAACATGCATAACATCAATACCATCGCCATAGCGCTTGTCCCTGGAAGTGTGCGGCTGCGACGTTGACGTCTTCTAACCGCTACATTTTGGTTTACACCAGAGGATAGACCAAAATGTCACGCTTATTGATACAAAAGTTGTTCAAAAAATATGGAAAAGTTAAATATACATAAGAATCAAAGTGTTAAAAACAATTAATTGACGCAAAAAAACCACCTCGCTTTCACGAGATGGTGATTTTGCATCAATGCTGTTCCCTGGCGGTGATGATCAGCGTTTCCTTACACTGATAAGGGTGAGCAGGCTAAATGTCCTTTCACGTCCTTTTGCTACCATGGCTCCATGCCTTCCCTAATTACCTATTAGCCTGCTCACGCTTGTTTACTCATTGTGGCTAACGTTGTTGCAAAGCGTTTTTGGCGATTAATTCCACTTAAAAATTAAAGTCACAACATTACGGCTGTAGTCAGATTACTGCAGACAATAGGCCAAGTGCCATTTTTAACAACAAAACATATCAGAAACAATATCTTAAAAACTAACCGCAATACCAGGCTAAGAGATAAACGCCGCTATTTCATGGCTAAAACTGACACATGCGACAAAATCACACGGCCAGCCAGCGCTCAAACGACGGGAAATTGATGGCACCAACTGCCTGCAACGATTATTTTTAATGGCAGCGTACCTAAAATCTCTCTACAAGCGCTCAGCTGATGAGGATTCCTTCGATGAAGCGTGCAATGGCGATCAGTTTATTGATGATGGTGACACTTCTGGTCATAAGTGGCTGCAACACTATTCGCGGCGCAGGCGAAGATATTGAACGAGGCGGCGAAGCTATTCAGCGCTCCGCAAGTAGCTAATGGCCATGGTGACGGTTTACCTTTCACACGGCCTGGAAAGCGGACCTGGTGCCCTGAAAGTGCAAGCGCTAAAAGGGGTTGCTGAGCAGTTTGAGAACTGCGAACCCGTCGTCATGGACTACCGTGGCTTAAAAGAGCCGCAGGAGCGTTTAGCGCATTTACTTGCCGTGATTGATGAACGCAACGACACACTGGCTAACTGTGTTTTAGCGGGTTCCAGTCTCGGCGGATGGTTAAGTGCAGCGGTGAGTGCCCAGGAACCTGTGTTAGGTTGTTTTTTATTAGCCCCTGCTCTTGGCTTGCCAGATTACCCGCAAACCTCAATCACACTGCAAGCACAACACACGCATATCATTCATGGCTGGCGAGATGATGTCGTACCGCCAGGCCCAGTCATTGAACATGCCCGCTGTCAGCGACTTTCACTACGCATGATTGACGATGACCATCGCCTGCAGAACAGTCTTGATACAATACTTTCCGATTTCGAGCGGTTTTTAGAGCTGTGCCTTCAATAGCGATGTCTTTAAAAAAACGTCTCTAAAACGATGTCCTTAAAAACGATGCCTTTGAAAATAGCGCTCTTAACGCCTGACTGGCATTAGCCGATGGGCTGTTTTTTTTGTTTAATCAGTGCCTGACGATGAGCCCTCCGAGCCGCCCTCGTCAT
>NZ_JABUZF010000116.1:0-1993 GCF_014897885.1 Halomonas sp. 3D7M
CAGCTCCTCATTGGCTTCGGCTAATTGCCGCTTCAGACGAACGTTTTCTTCTGCCAGCGACCGCTCTCGCTCAGATGTATCTTGCTGTTGCTGAACCTTAGAACGCCACTGATAAAGCTGACTCGAGTGTATGCCCAGTTCACGAGCCGCTGCGGCAACGCCTATGCGATCAGCAAGCGCTAACGCTTCTTGCCGATAGGTATCTGAGTAACGGGTATAGGATTTTTTCTTCATTGATGTCGTCGATCTTGCCATGGTTCACCTCGTTGCAGTGTATTACATTCTTGAGGTGTCCATCGTTACTGGGCAAGATCACCCATCCCCAGCTGCGTTTCTGGTCATCTAGCCCGCAGCCACTGATGGCTATCCTGGCGCCCAACCATCCTTTAGCCAAGCACACCACACCGCTTACGCTCACTCAGTTAAGCACACAGCCGATGGCCATGTGGGATACCACCCATGGGGTGCGCCAAATGGTTGACCAAGCCTTTCAGCAATCGCGTATAGCCCCGCGCATGGCGATGAACACCAACTCCATGGTGATTCTGGCGCAATACGTGCGTAGCGGTATGGGCATTACCTTGCTGCCCGCCTTTGCCGTCGCCCATGATTTAGAGCTCGGCACGTTAGTAGCGCGCCCGGTAGATAATCCGCTTTTTCAGCGCTCCCAGGCCCACATGGTCACGCGGGTAGGTCGACAGCAGCCCAAAGCTAGCGTTCTGCTGCTACGCCACCTACAACGCTGGATGCAGGCCTTTCGCGCCCCAGGCTTGGCGGTGAGCGATCAACCAACACCACTGCCGTAACCAAATGCCACGCTGGCTTCGGGGGCGGTTTCTACCCAAACGCTTTGCGGCACCGTGTATTCGCGCAGGCCATCCAAACCACTGGAGCGCCCAAAGCCGCTATCGCCAAAGCCTCCGAACGGCGACATAACGCTGATCGCCTTGTAGCTATTGATCCACACCGTACCCGCTCGCAACTGACCGGCTACGCGATGCGCCCGCGCAACGTCCTGGCTCCAAACGGCACCAGCCAAGCCAAAGCGTGTCTCGTTGGCAAGTTGAACAGCCTCATTGTCAGTGTCGAAGGCCATCGCCACCAACACCGGGCCGAATACCTCTTGCTGAGCGATCTCCATATCCGGTGTGACATCGACCAGCACCGTAGGGGCGATAAAGTAGCCGTGAGCCTCATCGGGCAGCCCTAATGGACGTTTACCCCCCGTTAACAGCCGCGCGCCAGCGGCTACTGCAGCGTCAATCATACGCGTCACTTGCTCAAACTGGCGGCGATTCTGCAATGGCCCCATGCGCGTTGCTTCGTCACTAGGCAGGCCCACTTGAATCTGCTCCGCCGCCCGCGCCAAACGGCTGGTAACCTGCTCAAACACCGAGCGCTCAATCAACAGCCGCGATCCGGCCACACAGCTCTGTCCAGCCGCCGCAAAAATGGCCGCCTGGGCACCCGCAACGGCTTCATCCAGTTTGGCATCGGCAAACACGATATTAGCCGACTTGCCTCCCAGCTCTAACACGCTGGGTACCAGTCTCCGCGCACCAGCCTCGGCGATCATACGGCCACTCTGGGGGGAGCCCACGAATACCAGTTTGCTGATGGCAGGGTGATCGGTTAGCGCTGCGCCGGTCGATTTGCCTAGCCCATTGACGATATTGATCAATCCTTTAGGAAGCCCGCCGCTTTCAAGCAGCTTGGCAATCACCACCGATGAAAACGGCGTCAGCTCGGAAGGTTTTAGCACCACGCCATTGCCCGCCGCCATGGCCGGGGCTAACTGCCAGGCACAGGTGAACATCGGTGCGTTCCAGGGGGTAATCTGCCCCACCACGCCATAGGGCACGTGGTGCACATAGTTAAGGTGCGAAGTAGGCACCGGAATCACTTCGCCATGCTGCTTGTCGCACCAGCCCGCGTAATACTCGAACATCTCACGCACTTTGCCTACTTCAGCGCGGCAGTCACGAATCGGCTT
>NZ_JABUZF010000116.1:2017-32526 GCF_014897885.1 Halomonas sp. 3D7M
CCAGCCACTACACTTTCCAGCTGAGCCAGCGCCTCTTCATGGCCCTCCAGGCCACGGATGGCGGCATTCATGCGCCGTCCACGCTCGCTGGCGGTTAACGCCATCCATTCGCGCTGGCCACGCTCAGCGGCTTGGGTGGCACGCTCAATCAGCGCGGCTCCCGCATCGTGATAACTCACCAGCGTTTCGCCAGTGGTCGGATTGCTCAAGGTGATCACTTCACCCTCTCCTACCACTAAATCACCATCAATCCAGTTACTCAGCGGTGTGGCAGCGGCTAATCCAAAACCTTCAAGCAGTTCAACAAGATGGTCGCAGGCATGTTGGCTAAGTGTGTTCATTCGTTACCCTCCGCTTGAGTAGCGCGAGCTAATATCGGCGTAGTGATATGGTTAAAGTCATCGCTATCGGCGGGGTGATCGGCGTTGGCGTGCCAGGCATCGACCACGGCTTGTAACAGCGGCGAGGGTATATTCAGTTGCTCAGAGGCATCTCGCGCTAAACGCAGGTCTTTACGCATCAAACCGGTGGTAAACCCTGAGTCAAAGCGCTCACTCAGCACCCACTCGGGGAAGTTCACCTCGCTAACCGCACTACGCCCAGAACCACTATTGAGTCCCGCCAAGCAGGCGGCGGGGTCAACGCCCGCTTTGGCTGCCATAGCAACGGCTTCGGCGGTGGTTAACAAGTGCGCGGCACACAGGTAATTATTGGCAAGCTTGACCACATGGCCGCTGCCCGGGCCGCCCACATGGGTGCGCTTGGCTGACATCGCTTCCAGCATCGGCAATACCCGTTCGATAGTGCGTTCATCGCCTCCCAATAGCATCCCTAGCTTGCCACTAGCAGCGCCTTTCGGGCCTCCGCTAACCGGTGCATCCAACCATAGAAGACCCGCTGCGCTAACTTTTTCTGCCAGTTCACGCGTCACGGCGGGGTCACTGGTGGAGGTATCAACAATCACGCTACCTTTCGGCGCTAGGTTAATCAGGCCAGGCGATTGCTCGAGCACCTCACGCACATGGGCGGAGGTAGGCAACGACAGCAGGTAAACGTCGCTTGCGAGTAGCTCTTCGGGAGCCACCGCGGGTACCCCTTGTGCAGCAAGACGCGACCGTGCTTGCTCAAATACATCGCTTCCCGTTACCGCAAACCCGGCGGCTTTAAGCGTCAGCGCCATATTACCGCCCATCTGCCCCAGGCCGATGACAGTAATAGTTAAAGACCCAGTTGCCGAGGGCTCAGTTTGTAATGACATCGTAAAACTCCCAAAGCGCCTTTTAAGTAACAAGACGCTATGTTCGGTGGTGATATTTGGGGTAGACGCTCCCCTACCCAGTGGGCATCAGAGAGCGAATAACGTGTATTAAGTCAGGAATTTAGACGAGTAATGCTCTTACCAGCTCCACCCAGTAGCGCGCCCCCAGTGGCAACAATGCATCGTTGAAGTCATAGTGCGGGTTATGCAACGAAGCGGACTCCTCGCCATTGCCCATCCAGATATAGGCACCTGGGCGCTCGGCAAGCAGGAATGAGAAATCCTCAGACGCCATGCTGGGTGACGGGTTGCGGATCACGTTGCCACTACCGAGTAAGCTTTCCAGCACCGAGGCGCAGTGCTGAGCATGTTCAGGGGTATTGATAGTGGCGGGATAGCAGCGCTGGTAGTCCAGTTCAACGGTTAAACCATGAAACTCAGCTAAGTTGGTAATCGCTTGCTTAAAGCGCGCTTCCAAATGCTCTTTGTGTGCCATATCAAAACAACGCAGCGTGCCGCGAAGCGCCACCTGCTCGGGAATCACGTTGAAGGTATCACCGGCGTTAATACTGGTAATACTCAGCACGGCTGCTTTATCAGGCGGCGTTTCGCGACTCACCAACCCTTGCAGTTGGCTAATCAGTTGGCAGCTCGCCAACACCGTATCAGTACCTAAATGGGGCATCGCCGCATGGCAACCCTTGCCAGTCAGCGTCAGGCTAAAGATATCGAAGGCGGCCATAACGTCGGTATCGTGCACCGCGGCAACGCCAACCGGCAGCCCCGGCCAGTTGTGCAGGCCGTACACGGCATCCATGGGAAAGCGTTCAAACAGCCCCTCTTCAACCATCACCCGCCCGCCGCCGGCGTTCTCTTCAGCAGGTTGAAAGATAAACACCACCCGGCCTTTAAAATCAGGCTGCTGCTTTAACGCCCAGGCGGCGCCCAGCAGCATGGTGGTGTGGCCATCGTGGCCGCAGGCGTGCATCTTGCCAGGTGTTTGCGAGGCGTAGGCAAGCGCCGTCTCTTCGCGAATATCCAGGGCGTCAATATCGGCCCGTAGGCCGATCGTTTTACCTTCACCCTGTTGTCCATCCAGAGCGGCCACCACCCCCGTGCCAGCAATACCGGTGGTTACTTCAAAGCCCCACTCAGTCAGCAGCTCGGCAATACGCGCACTGGTGCGATGCTCCTCAAACGCGGTTTCCGGGTGCTGATGGAAATCATGACGCCACGCTTTTAGTTCTGCGCTATCCGGTAAGTCTACTGAAGCAGTCATCGTCTTATCCTTAAAGCATCACGTGGGCGACAACGGCAGAGCCAATAAAGGTACCGGTAAATACTAGCAGCGCTACCACTACCAGCTTCCAGCCGGTTTGCTTGAACATGGCGAATTCACGCCCGGTAAGCGCCAGCCCTGCATAGGCCAATACCGGCGTGACCACTGCCAGAAAATCCACTTCAGCCAGCCGTGCGATGATCCAACCATTACCAGGGAAGAACGGCAGCGTCGCGATAATGCTAATCAGCGACACCCAGGCCACGCTGGGCAGGTAAAAAGGACAAAACCGCCCAACCACCAAGCCGATAATGACCATGACATAGAGAATTAACATGCCGGGCAGCGCGTCTAATAAAGGCGAACCGTTGACGATATTGCTAAACCACGCCGCCACACACACCGCTGCCAGAACCAACGCGGTTTTACCCAGCTGATTTTCGGGACGTAGCTCTTTTAACGCCTCAGCATCGAACTGATCGATTGGGCTCTCATGAGTTTTCATGGCTAACCTCCTGGCGCGAGCCTTTTAAGCGCTTGTACATCCACTCGGTGATCGGTAGCGCGATAAATAGTGAGATATACAGACCGGTAGCGTAAGTAAGCAGGTTGCTTGCCCCGGCAAAGGCGAGTAGTTCGTCCTTAGATGCCGGTACCGCTTCGGCTAAAGCTGCCGAACACGCCGCCACCATACTGCCACTGCCCACCCCGCAGGCCATGGCCAAAGCACGAATATCAAGAATATCCAGCGAAGCGATATAGCCCGCCATTAAAGCGAAGTAGAGCGTACCGAACATGGTGCCCACAACGTACACCCCCATAATCCCGATGCCCTCAGGGCTTCTTAGCCCGTAACGGTCTGAAATAATGGCAATATTGGGTTCACGGGCGATAGAGTAGGTAGCGCCAATCGCTTCACGGCCCATCTTGAGGACTAATACTGCAAAGGGCAGCGCTATCAGCATGGTGCCCAGATTGCCTAACTCTTGGAGTATCAGCGCGGGGCCAGCAGCGATAATCTGCTCGATCGCAGGGCCAATGGTGGAACCAAATTTGGCGATAAACGGCAGGATGGCAATGAGAATAATCGGGCCAGCCGCATTGCTGACCGGCTTGGGAATCACCTTGCCCATTGCCGAGAAAAGATGAGGGTTAAACAGTACGCCGATCACAAAAGCGTAGAGCAGCGGTAGTAACAGTAGTGTTCCCGGCCCGAGAGGAATACGCACGATGCCGACCCACTCGGCAAACATTGACGTCACTATCACCGTAAGGTGAAGACGCCAATCCAGCATTAACTTGAGATCCATAGGAGTGTCCCTGTTTTTTTTAGAGTCACTCCGAGTATCGAAAGGTTGCCGTTCCAATCATAGGACCTTAGTGCGCTATTTTTTAGAACACTCCAACAGTTTGGACTAGAGGGCAATAATAAATTAAAGCGACAATGGCCTAACCTTGAAGGGGTTGAGAGAGGAGTATGGCACCGTACACCTACCAACCCTATGTTATACTAAAGTATAAAATTTACCCACCAGAGCCTTTATGCCTATTTCATTGCCTTTGCGGCGTCTATGGACCCTAGATAAGTTTGCCTACAGCCTGCGCGTGTTTATCGCGTTCAGCGGGGCACTGCTGTTTAGCGGTTTTGCAGGTGACATCGCGCTGGTGATTCCGCTGTTTTTGGGCATTATTGCGAGTGCGCTTTCTGAAACCGATGACAGTTGGCAGGGGCGCTTACAGGCGCTGGTGGTGACACTTGCTTGCTTTGCATCGGCCTCGTTTGTCGTTCAGTGGCTTTTCCCCTGGCCGTGGTTGTTTGCAGTTGGGCTGGCAGTTTCTACCTTCACGTTAATTATGCTGGGTGCCATTGGCCAGCGGTACGCGACCATTGCGTCAGGCACGTTAATCCTATCGATCTACTCAATGATCAACATTGAACAGCACGGTGGCGTGGATGAAGACGTGGCTTCCCGGCAATTGCTGCTGCTTGCAGGAGCCGCGTGGTACGGGGTTATCTCAATCCTATGGTGCGCCCTTTTTTCGCGCCAGCCAGTTAAACAAAGCATGGCGCGGGTATATAAAGCGCTAGGTGAGTTTTTAATCTTGAAGTCTGCGTTGTTTGAGCCTGTCCGCGAGGTCGATTTAGAGGCGCGGCGCGTGGCGCTAGCTAGGCAAAATGGCAAAGTCGTCGATGCCCTCAACCAAGCAAAAGAGATGATTTTCCGCCGCTTAGAGGGGCAGCGAGGCAGCCGCAAGTTGAACCGCTACTTACAGATTTACTTTATCGCCCAGGATATACACGAGCGGGCAAGCTCTACCCACTACCCCTATAGCGCGCTCACCGAAGCGTTTTTTCACCATGACGTGCTCTTTCGTTGCCAGCGACTCTTAGACCAGCAAGGCCGTGCCTGCCGCCAGCTAGCCAAATCGTTGTTGCTTAACCGTCCCTTTGGCCATGAGCAGAGTGAGCAAGCGCTGGCCGATCTACGCGCTTCTATCGACAACCTAAGCGAGCACGGTAAGCCGGAATGGCGTCCGCTCATGCATCCGCTCAATGCACTTGCCGATAACCTGTCTATCCTGGAAGCTCAGATTGCCAGTGCTCACAACCCAGACACCGACGATGATCGTCGTGATAGCTCGCTTTACGACCGCTCCCCCTCTAGCGTGCTAGAAGCGTGGAAACGCGTTCAGCTAAATTTGACGCTGGGTTCACCCACGTTTCGCCATGCGGTGCGCTTATCCACCGCGCTGCTAGTGGGTTATGGGCTGCTCCAGTGGCTTGACCCTGAACAGGGGTTTTGGATTTTACTCACCACGTTGTTCGTCTGTCGCCCTAACTTTGCCACCACGCGTCGCTTTCTGTCACAGCGCATCCTCGGCACAGTGCTTGGCCTCATTGCCGGTTGGGCATCCATTAGTTTGTTCCCCCAAGCCAGCATACAAAGCATGATTGCGGTGGCTGCGGGCGTGTGTTTTTTTGCCAACCGCGAGCGTCACTACGTTATCGCCACCGCCTCAATCACACTGCTGGTACTGTGCAGCTTTAACCAGGTCGGCGACGGTTTTAATCTGATCTTACCTAGGCTATTGGATACCTTGGTGGGTTCGTTGATTGCTGGGCTAGCGGTATTTTTTATTCTGCCGGACTGGCAAGGGCGTCGGCTGTATCGGGAGGCCGCAAAAGTCCTCACCAACCACCGCCGTTATTTAGATGAGATTGTTCACCAGTATGAAGAGGGAAAGCAGGACGATTTGGCTTACCGGTTAGCCCGCCGCAATGCTCACAACGCCGATGCAGCACTGTCAACGCTGCTCACCAATATGCTCCACGAGCCGGGGCACTATCGCAAACAGGACGCCGACAGCGGCCTACGCTTTCTAGTGCTGTCTAACACGCTACTAAGCCACTTATCTGCTCTTGGCGCTCACCGCCACCAGTTGGCTGAAGATGAGGACGACGCCGCTTTGGTGCCCCTTGCCAAGCGCATCAGCGAGCTGCTGGAACAACTGGCAGAACAGCTCAACAAGCGCCAACCCATCACGCCCTTAACTGATCAAGTCAACGACCTACTCGCGCAGCTAGAGCAGAATGCCTCAGATTCCTTCGATAAGAAGGGCTCAGAGGGAGACGAACAAGCCATTGCCCTTTACCGTCCCATCCAAAGCCAGCTACGCCTAATTGCCGCGCAGCTAGGGCCACTTGGTGAAGCCGCCAACCGCTTAACGGAGACCCCGGTAGAGAGTCACCAAGCAGCGAACACCGCCGCTTAAGCGTTGTATCACTCCCTACACCTGCCCGTAGCGTCCGGCGGCTTCGCCTAGCCAACGCCGCACTAATACGGCGGTAACTTCGGCATTGCCTTGCAGCCCCTGGGCAAGGGCGGTGACGCGCTCTAGCTGGTCGGCATCACGCTCAAGATCAGCAATTTTCATCTGGGCAAGGCCGGTTTGGCGAGTGCCGAGCACTTCGCCGGGGCCACGAATTTCCAAGTCCTTTTCGGCAATACGGAAACCGTCGGTGGTTTCGCGCATTACCCCCAGGCGTTCCCGAGAGCTTTTCGAAAGCGGCGGGTGGTAAAGCAACACACAGAAGCTTTCCGTGCTGCCGCGCCCTACTCGACCGCGCAGTTGGTGCAGTTGAGAAAGCCCCAGGCGTTCCGGGTTTTCGATAATCATCAGGCTGGCATTGGGGACATCTACGCCCACTTCAATAACGGTAGTGGCCACCAGCAGGTCGAGCTCGCCCGTTTTGAAGGCCTCCATCACCGCGACTTTTTCGCTGGCCTTCATGCGCCCATGAATCAGACCAATAGCGAGTTCTGGCAGCGCCTGGGTTAGTTCATCGCGGGTGACTTCGGCGGCCTGACACTGCAGCACCTCAGACTCTTCAATCAGCGTACACACCCAATAGGCCTGGCGCCCATCACTGCAGGCGTTGCGAATGCGTTCGACCACTTCAGGCCGCCGCTCATCAGACACCACCACGGTTTTAACCGGCGTACGCCCTGGCGGCAACTCATCAATTACCGATACATCCAAATCAGCGTAAGCACTCATGGCCAGCGTACGAGGAATTGGTGTCGCGGTCATGATCAGTTGATGCGGCGTTAGCCCACCTGCTTCGCCTTTCTCGCGCAGTGCCAAGCGTTGATGAACACCAAAGCGGTGCTGCTCATCAATAATTGCTAACCCCAAACACTGAAAGTGTACGTCGCTCTGAAACAGCGCATGGGTGCCCACCACCATACGGGCACGGCCATCAGCAATAGCGGCTTTGGCATCTAACCGTGCTTTACCTTTGAGCTTGCCTGCCAACCAAGCCACTTCGATACCCAACGGTTCAAACCAGGCTTTAAACGCCCGATAGTGCTGTTCAGCAAGAATTTCCGTGGGGGCCATCATCGCCGCCTGGCAATTGCCCGCCAGCGCCGAGAGTGCTGCCATCGCCGCAACGACCGTCTTTCCTGAGCCGACGTCGCCCTGCACGAGCCGTAGCATCGGGGCGGGCCGCGCAAGGTCTAGGGTAATCTCTTCCAGCACGCGGCGCTGCGCACCGGTAAGGGCAAACGGCAATTGGGCTAAAAAGCGGGTTTGCAGGCTGCGGCCCGAGGGCAGCGATGGCGCACCATCCGCCTGAATACGTAACCGCACTTCACGCAGGCTGAGTTGGTGGGCCAGTAGCTCTTCCAGCGCTAACCTACGTGTGGCGGGATGATGGCCGTGGGCAAGCTGCTCAATGTCCACATCCGGTGGCGGTTGATGTAGCAGTTGCAGGCTAGCGTGCAACCCAGGCAGGCTGAATCGCTGGCGCAGGGCATCTGGAATGACGTCCGGTAACAGCTCAGGGGAGCGCTGCAGTAGCGCCAGCGCTTGCTGGGTAAGTGCGCGAAAACGCGTCTGATGCAACCCTTCAGTGGTCGGGTAAATCGGCGTGAAATACTCCTCAACCGGTGTATCGTTACCGCCGCTTAGCCGATACTCAGGATGGTAAATTTCCAGCCCTGTTGCCCCCGCGCGCGCCTCTCCAAATGCACGCACCGTAACACCGGGGCGCATCTGTTGCTGCTGGGCAGGCGAAAAATGAAAAAAACGTAGGCTTAAAATACCGCTGCCATCACGCACTCTGACTAACAAACTACGCCGACGCCCCTTAACAACATCGCACGCGGTGACTTCGCCTTCTATCACCGCCTCACTCCCTGCGCGCAGCAGGCCAATGGGCGTTAGCCGTGTACGGTCCTGGTAGCGCAGCGGCAGGTGAAATAACAGGTCGCTTACGCAGTCTATGCCCAATCGCGCCAACTTTAGCGCAAGCGCCTCACCAACCCCTTTCAGCGACGAAACCGGTGCAGAAAGGTCACTCATGAGGACGGACTAGCAGTGTGTACAGGTTGCTGACAGTGGCTAATCGCCTTGGCTAATGCATCAATTGCTTTGGGGCGAGGAAAGCTTGCCCGCCACGCAATGGCAACGGTGCGCGAAGGCGCAGGCTCAACAAATGGCCGGCTCACTAACATGGCATTTTCATACTGATCAGTGCCCAGCGCCGACTGTGGCAGTACCGTAATGCCTAATTTAGATGCCACCATATGGCGAATGGTTTCCAATGATCCCCCCTCTGCAATCAACGTATTATTTGGGCTGTTAAGCTTCTGGGTAATTGCCGGACAGGCTTCTAAAATTTGATCACGGAAGCAGTGCCCTTCCCCCAGCAACAACAAGCGCTCTTCTAACAAATCTTCTTTGTGAATCGCATCACGACTTACCCAGCGATGGCTGGCAGGCATCAATACCTCAAAATGCTCATCGTAAATCGGCTTGGTAACCACGTCGGTCTCGGTGAAAGGCAACGCCACAATAATCACATCCAGCTCGCCACTGCGTAACTTTGCCCGCAGAGAGCCGGTCATGCCTTCTTCGATATACAACGGCATTTGCGGTGCGGCGCTAGCCAGTGCTGGCACTAGATGGGGAAATAAGTAGGGGCCAATCGTATAAATTGCGCCAATGCGCAGCGGGTTAGCCAACTGGTCTTTGCCAGCATTCGCCATTTCGTAGATAAGCCGGCTCTGTTCCAGCACGCGCTGGGCTTGAGCAACGATCTTCTCACCCAACGGGGTGACCTGCACGGTTGATTTGGAACGTTCAAACAACGGTGTATCAAGCTCGTCCTCAAGCTTTTTTACCGCCACTGAGAGCGTTGGCTGCGAAACATGGCAGCGTTCGGCGGCACGACCAAAGTGACGTTCTTGGGCAAGGGTTACGATGTAGCGTAGTTCTGTTAAAGTCATAGTGGTGCCAGTGGCATCCTCTCGTTGCAGCTCGTTACAGGTCATCGTTATAGCGAGATGGAAAAGGACAAACAAACCCTATTGAAGATGGCACATCTCATAGGGACTTTGTATCTGATAGGGAATATTAATCAAGAGGAGTGACCAAGGTGAAGCTAACGGTACTGATTATTGGCTGCGGCGATATCGGCATAACGCTTGGACGCGAGCTGCTCAGCGAAGGCCATCATGTTATCGGCGTGCGCCGTCAGGTCGAGGCATTAAAAGATACGGGCATTGAGCCATTGGCGCTTGATCTTAACAATCTCGAAGGTGCTGACGCTCTACCTCATGCTGACTACGTTATTTATACCGTCAGCGCTGACCGTTTCGAAGAAAGTGCCTACCAAAGCGCCTATCCGGATGGCCTCAATCGTGTGCTTGGCGTGCTGGAACAACATAAAACGCCACCGAAACGCGTCTTTTTTGTGTCGTCGACCAGTGTCTATGGCCAGCAGGAAGGCGAAGTCGTAAATGAAGACAGCCCAACCGGGTCGACCAGTTTTTCTGGCAAACTGATGTGCGATGCTGAACAAGCGCTGATTAACCATCCGATTCCCGGCACGGTCGTGCGCTTTTCGGGGATTTACGGCCCTGGGCGTGATCGTTTGATTCATCAGGTCGCAGAAGGCCGCATCGCGGCAGTTACGCCGGTCAGCTACTCCAACCGTATTCACCGTGATGACTGCACCGGTATTCTGGCGCACTTAATTCGTTGTCAGGAAAAAGGCGCGCCACTCGCCGACCTTTACCTAGGTAGCGACTGCGAGCCTGTCACCCTGCATAACGTGATGGCGTGGTTAGCCAAACAGCTCAAGGTTGAATCTACCGAGACCATGCAGTCACCACTGCGCCGCCGCACCAGCAAACGCTGCGATAATAGCCGTATCCGTGAAACGGGTTATGAATTCCGCTATCCGACCTACAAAGAAGGCTACGCACAGGTGCTAAAAGAGGGCGGCTTCTTAACACCACAAAAAGCCTAATCGTTGTGATGCTCCTTTGCACGATCTTCAAAAAAAGAGCGAGCACTTGATAATAGAGTGCTCGCCCGTTTTTAGTGAAGATAGTTGCTGAATACAGTTGCTTAAGGCATTAGGCTCAGAGACTTAGTCACCAATGACCATCACAGCTTCTGCTTCTACTTGGCTGCCTTTGGGTAACGCTTTGACGCCGACCGCTGCACGGGCAGGGAAAGGCGATGAGAAGAACTCTTCCATCACCTTGTTCACGATCGCAAAGTTATCCAAATCAACCAGGTATAAGTTGAGTTTGACGATATCGCCAAGCGTACCGGCAGCCTCTTCACACACCGCCTGCAGATTGGTAAATACTTGGCGCGCTTGTGCTTCAAAGTCGTCAGAGATAATTTCCATTGTCTCTGGGTTCAGCGGGATCTGGCCCGAAAGATACACTGTGTTGCCAGCCTTAATCGCTTGAGAGTAAGGGCCGATTGCAGCGGGGGCTTTTTCAGTATTAATAACTGCTTTGTTGCTCATGAGATAGCACTCTCCTGTCGTGTTTAATATATTTTTAGAGGTAAGTGATAGATAGGATGATAGCGTTAAACAGTAATTGTAATGGTCCGCCATAGCAGTTGCTGCCAGCCCATCGCCAGCAGCCTACTAACGGGTGATTAATTGGTCATTCTAGTTATTTTGCCGACATTAGGAAGGTTGCGAATACGCTTAATAATGCGCGCAAGATGCACTCGGCCTTTTACCGATAAGGTTAAGTTAACGATTGAAAGCCGCGCATCGCGCTCTTCAATGCCGATACGCTCGATATTAGCGTCGGCATCGGTCACCACGCCCGCCAGCTCGGCCACCAGCCCACGACGGCTCTCAATTTCAATGCGCAGCGCGACCGGGAAGTCTTCATCTATACTGTCCGACCACTCGAGGGCAAACAGCTTCTCTGGGTCGTTTTTGCGATCACCTAGGTTTTTGCACTCACTGCGATGCACCACCAGCCCCT
Source organism: Halomonas sp. 3D7M (assembly GCF_014897885.1). Lineage (NCBI taxonomy): Bacteria > Pseudomonadati > Pseudomonadota > Gammaproteobacteria > Oceanospirillales > Halomonadaceae > Halomonas > Halomonas sp. 3D7M. The sequence goes on from NZ_JABUZF010000116.1 coordinate 13,365, forward strand.
TGCCAACGGATAAGTGGCCGACAACGGGGTCGCCCGGCAACGGATGACAGCAGCGGGCAAAATTAATCACCATACCTTCGCTACCGCTGATAACGACGGCTTTTTCACTATCCCCACTGAGAACGTAGTCAGAGTTGCCGCCATTAGAGACATCAACCAAGCGCCGTGCCACCACATGGGCCATGCGATTGCCCAAGCCAAGTGACTCTAACAAAGCATCTAGCGAAACGACGTCCAGCTCTTTCAATGCTTTAGCAAAAACACTTTCATTAAGTTCTTCCAGACTGGTTTCAAACGGCGCCAGCGCCTTATTCAACAGCCGTCGCCCTAAGATAACCGCTTCTGCCTGCTGCTGGTGCTTCAATGCATGACGTATCGCGGAACGCGCTTTTGCTGTCGTGACGAAGTTGAGCCATGCCAAGTTAGGCCGTGCACCAGGAGCAGTAATAATTTCCAGCGTTTGGCCACTTTCAAGACGCGTCGAGAGCGGGGCTAAATGGCGATCAATACGACAAGCAATGCAGTTATTGCCAATATCGGTGTGTACGCTGTAAGCAAAGTCGATCACCGTTGCGCCCTGAGGCAGCTCCATGATGTCGCCTTTGGGAGTAAAGACGTAGATATCGTCTGGGAAAAGATCGTTTTTGACGTGCTCAATAAACTCTAGCGAATCCCCTGCATGGCGCTGCATTTCCAGCAGCCCTTTTACCCAAGCACGGGCGCGGGCATGGCTGCCTTCGGCAATGGGGTGGGTTGTTTGCCCTGCTTTATAGAGCCAGTGGGCAGCGATGCCATTATTAGCCATCGCCTCCATCTCACGGGTGCGGATCTGCACTTCAATGGGCATCCCGCCCTGACCAAACAGCGTGGTGTGAAGACTTTGGTAGCCGTTGGCTTTTGGGATAGCGATATAATCTTTAAATCGCCCTGGTACGGGCTTATAGAGATTATGCACCACGCCTAAGATGCGATAGCAGCTAGCGACATCTTCGGTAATAATGCGAAATCCGAAGACATCCATAATTTCCGCGAACGGCTTACGCTGGTCGCGCATCTTTTTATAAATCGACAGCAGATGTTTCTGCCTGCCAATCACAGTACCTTTAAGCCCTTCATCGTCTAGGCTCTGCTGTAGCGATGACTGAATTTCTCGCATCGCACTCCGGCGGTTCCCCCGCGCGCTGGCCACCGCGCGCTTGATGCGTTCTGAACGCATTGGGTGAATAGCCTGGAAAGAGAGGTCTTCAAGTTCAACACGAATCGTATTGATACCTAAACGTCCCGCGATTCGGGCATAAATTTCCAGCGTTTCTCGGGCAATACGGCGCTTTTTATCTGGGCGCAATGCTCCCAGCGTGCGCATGTTATGCAGACGGTCAGCCAATTTTACGATGATGACGCGGATATCCCGCGACATCGCTAACACCATCTTCTGGAAATTTTCCGCCTGGGCGACGGCTTTGTCTTCAAAGGTGATCTGGGTCAGCTTGGAAACACCATCCACCAATTCGGCGACAGGCTTACCAAACTGCGCAGACAGCGCCTTCTTCGAAACACCCGTATCTTCAATGACATCGTGCAGCATGGCCGCCATCAAGCTTTGATGGTCCATGTGCATATTAGCCAATATATTAGCGCCCGCTAACGGGTGGGTCACATAAGGCTCACCTGAGCGACGGCGCTGGCCGTCGTGGGCTTGCTCGGCATAATAGAAAGCGCGTTTGACCTGCTGTATTTCGTCTGGAGGTAAATAGCCGCCAAGTCGATCGGCCAGGTCATCAATGGTGAACATTTACCGCGCCCCTAGTCGCTTCTAAGTCCAGTCTCTAGTAAACCTTAGTCGTCGATATGTGTCGTAGGCGTCATTGCTGGGCGCGTACGGACCGGGGCTTCAACCGGTTCATCTAGCACGGTGTGGTTTACCAGACCTGCGGCAATTTCACGCAGTGCCATAACGGTAGGTTTATCGTTCTCCCAGGGCAGTTGCGCTTCACGGGAGCCACGGGCAAGCTGGCGCGCGCGCTGGGTAGAAATCATCACCAGTTTGAAGCGGTTCTCAACATTTTCCAGACAATCTTCAACGGTTACGCGAGCCATGGGGGCCTTCCTGTAATGACAACGCTGGGCCAGCGTTGTGGTGAAACGCCGCGGGCCCAGCAAAAAAAGTGGTAATGGAACCTGCTAGATTACTCGACGCTAGGCGCTTGTGACAAGAGCGCATCGAGTAGTGGCGCATGACGCACCTGCATCGCCTCACGTGTTAGGCGGCGACTGATCACCAGCGACTGCAACTCTTGCAGTGCTGTGGTGAAATCATCGTTGATGACTAAGTAGTCATATTCATCAAAATGGGACATTTCGCTAACGGCATCACGCATACGCCGAGCAATCACTGCGTGCTCATCGGTTCCACGGCTAGAAAGACGCCGCTCTAGTTCGCTACGCGAGGGTGGCAAGATAAAAATCGACACTGCCGAAGGCATTTGCTCACGTACCTGCTGAGCGCCCTGCCAGTCGATCTCTAAAATAACGTCTTGCCCCGCATCCAGAACAGCTTGCGCCGCACAGCGAGACGTACCGTAGTAATTATCAAAGACCTTGGCATACTCAAAGAACTCACCGCGCTCAATCATCGCTTCAAAGTCGGCTACGTGAGTAAAGTGGTAGTTCACGCCATCCACTTCCCCCTCGCGCTTAGCTCGCGTGGTATGTGATACCGAGACCTGAATACCATCCAGGCTCTCGATCAGCTCGCGGACCAAGCTGGTTTTACCAGCACCCGACGGGGCAGAAATAATAAAAAGCGTACCCTGGGACATGAAGCGCTTCCCTAATTAGCAAAAGATAGATAGCGAAATGATAGTCAGCGAAAGATCGTTGATGAAGATAAACAGCACAACGGCAATACGTTGTACTGTTTATCAAGCACTGCGAATAAGGTTCTGCAAATAAAGTAGCGCGCAGTATCGCACACCTATGCTATGGACTGTAGCGTTTCGGCGCAGTCACAAGGAGGTCGTTATGCGCAGTACGATCGTTATTTTATGCTTAATTGCCCTAGGCGTAGCGTTCCAAAAAGGTTTGATTGAGATTCCCCGCCATTGGGCACCCTGGGCGCCACTCTATATCGATGACCCAATAACGCCCATCACCCAGCTAAAGCTCAAACGTCTAAACGATGACCGGAGTGCCTGTTTAGCCGCACTGGACACCGTGCCAGAAAGCGAGCTTAGTTACACACCTTTAGCCGATTATTCCCCAACCGCTAGCTGCCCACTGACGAATATCGTGCGTATGCAGTCTAGCAGCGTTCGTTTTAACCAACGCTTTGTCGCCACCTGCCCAATGGCGCTTGCCTGGGTAATGTACGAGCGCCATGCCCTTCAACCTGCCGCCCTGGAAATCATGGGTAGCCGTGTGGCCCAAGTCAATCACGTTGGCAGCTTTGCCTGCCGTAACGTCTATGGCCGCGAAACAGGCAGGCGCAGTGAACACGCCACCGCTGAAGCCCTGGATGTGGTGGGGTTTCAGTTTGAAAATGGCCAGCGCGTTACGCTGATCAATCACTGGGATGACGAAGGCGAAACCGGGGAATTTCTAAGAGCAGCGAGAGATGGCGCCTGCAACACCTTTGGTAACGTGTTGGGGCCAGACTACAACGCCGCACATGCTGACCACTTTCACCTAGGCATGCGCGGCTTTCGGCTATGTCGTTAGTAAACACTCACTGATAACGTTCAGCCGTATTGTAGGTGCGTTTCTCAAGCCAGCGCCCCCAAGCAAAAATCACTAGCCCGCAAAGGGCTAAACCGGTACCGACTAACCCCGTGCTCGACCAACTAAAACCCGCGCTAATCACCAGTCCCGCTAACCACGCTCCTAACGCATTGGCTCCATTAAAAGCGGCATGGTTTAGCGAAGCCGCCATCGTCTGGGCATCTTCTGCCACATCCATTAAACGGGTCTGCAGCGCAGGCGCTAGCGCCATGCTGGAACCGACTAATCCGACAAATAACAGCCCCGTCCAAACATTATTAGCAGCAAAATAGAACAATCCCTGAATTACTGCGCACCACACCAAGGTAGCGGGAATCGCGCGCATCAGGTTCTTGTCCGCTGCACGACCACCGATCAAATTCCCAGCGATAGAGCCAAGACCAAAGATGACCAACACTAGCGGCCCCAGCGCTTCACTCATACCCGCTTGCTGAGTAAGCGTAGGCATCACATAACTAAAAATAGCAAACATACCGCCACAGCCAATACAGGCAATGGCCACCGTCACCAGCACACGCTGCTTTATCAATGCCGACAGTTCACGTAACGGGCTTGCCAAAGCATCGAACGGCTGTACAGGTACCCACAAACGAATCAATAGCGCGGTCAACAGGGCAATAATGCCTACGGCTGCAAAGGCGATTTGCCAACCAAACAGATTGCCTGTCCACGTGCCTAACGGCGCGCCAATCAGAATCGCCAACGTCAAGCCCATCATTACCCGTGAAATAGCACGTGCCCGCTGATCAACTGGCACTGCACCCGCGGCCACCAATGCGGCTACGCCAAAATAAGCACCGTGGGGTAACCCGGCGATAAAGCGCAGCCCTACAAATGACCAGAATCCCGGCGCCATGGCACTGGCGATATTACCGACGGCAAAGACCAACATCAGCACAATGAGCAACGCACGCTTAGGTACCCGCGCTGCAAAGGCAGATATCAGTGGTGCACCGACTACCACACCCAGGGCATAGCTACTGATGGCATAGCCCACCTGTGGCACCGTAACGGCGAGATCTTCCGCGACACGGTTCATTAACCCCATAATGACGAATTCGCTGGTGCCAATACCAAACCCGCCTAACGCCAACACGACTTCTGCCAATCGCGGGTTACGTGCCAATCCCGATGACGACGCCTGCATACTTTTCTCCCCCAGGCGCATTCAACACCTGCTTAACAAAACGGTCTTGTATAGCTGCAAATGATCGCAGGATTAGACAAAAGTAGAAATACGCAACACCAAAAAAGTTAGCGGGCGAACGAGGCAATTCCTACGGATTACAACGGTATTATCCTAGTTTTGTTAGTGTGTTTTTAAACTTATAAGCAGGTGAAATGTTCATGACACTAGAGACTATCGAGTGCGCCATGGAGGCACTGGCTAAAGCAGACCCCGATATTGCCCGTGCTTATCCACTCGTGGGAGCACCCGCCCCGCGCCAACGCGACCAAGGCTTCGCAACGTTTTTTAGTACGATTGTTAGTCAGCAGATTTCGACGGAAGCGGCGCGCGCTATTATGGGCCGTGTCACTTCATTGCTACCTGAATTGCACGCGCAAGCAGTTATCGACGTTGAAGACCAAGCGCTGCGTGATGCAGGGCTTTCCTGGCGCAAAGTAGCCTATGCCAAAGGGCTGGCGGAGGCAGAGCTTGCAGGCACATTCAGCGCCGATGGGTTGGCCACGCTGAGCGATGACGAGGCGATTGCCGCCATCACTCAACTACGTGGTTTTGGACGTTGGAGCGCCGAAATTTACCTGATGTTTTCGCTCCAACGCGGGGATATATTTCCCGCCGACGACCTTGCCTTACGTGTAGCGCTTGGCCGTCTAAAAAAGCAGGAAGACAAACCCACGCCTAAACAGGCTCGCCAGTTAGTCGAACACTGGGCCCCCTGGCGTAGCGTGGGTTCGCTATTTTTATGGCACTACTATCGTGGAGAGCCGCTTTAGGGAACGATCTTACCCGTTAGATCATCGTCATGATCAGAAGGCGATGGCGGCGCTATGAGTGCCTCAGGCTGAGCAATAAAGCGATACGCTAGCGCCCCTAACGCCGCGCCGATCATAGGCGCTACCCAAAACAGCCACAGCTGAGCCGTCGCCCAATCTCCTACATATAGAGCAACGCCCGTACTACGCGCTGGATTCACCGAGGTATTGGTCACCGGAATGCTGATCAGGTGAATCAGCGTTAAGCCCAAGCCAATCGCCAACGGCGCAAACCCTGCCGGTGCGCGGCCATCGGTTGCCCCCATAATGATGAAGATAAACATCATGGTCATTACGACTTCCGTTAGTAACGCCGCCGTCATGCTATAACCGCCGGGTGAATGCTCTCCATAGCCATTGGAGGCAAACCCAGCCGACACATCAAACCCTGCTTGGCCACTCGCAATCAGATACAGCACGCCACCGGCAACAATGGCACCCAGTACTTGCGCACCAATATAGTAAGGCAACTCTTTAGCAGGAAAGCGCCCTCCCACCCAAAGCCCTACCGATACCGCAGGATTTAAATGGCACCCCGAAATATGCCCAATCGCATACGCCATCGTAACAACCGTTAAACCAAAGGCCAGCGACACCCCTAATAGGCCAATGCCGACTTCTGGAAAAGCCGCTGCTAACACCGCGCTGCCACAACCGCCCAATACTAGCCAGAACGTACCAATTAACTCCGCTACGTACTTTTTCATATCCCTACTCCTCTAATGACCAAGCATCATTGGGAATACTGCGCCAGCGAGTTAAGCACCCATAAAGACGCTTATTGATGTGTACGCAGTAATGCGTGCACTCAGTGCACGCCATTTTTTTAATTAACTTAAAGAGAGAAACTAGTTCTTAAACACTAGGCATATTGTTAATTTATTTTACAACAAATTAGTGTAAAAACAACTTAACCAAGCACCTAAAGAAAAGACAAGCTTTTATATAACAGCCTTTGAAAATGGGCAACAAAATATCACCAGCGACTTTAAAATAAACAAAAAGAAACAATTAGCGTATTAGTCATTATGCGCTAAAAAATCATGAATCAATTAGATTGATAATAAGTGTTTCTTTAATACCATCTTTTTAGATTCCAAAAAAACGTTAAAAACACCAAAAGCACCCGTTATAGATGAAAAGTAACGGGTGCTAAAAGAGTGCGTTATCTACCTCTATGGATGAAACATTCAAAGCTGACTAAGCCCTAGCCTAGATAGTGAAACGGCAGATCCTGTTTCGGACGCAGGGCGAAGAGCCTAAGGCTTAGGTACCAAGTAGCTCTACCGCCAGTTCAGAGGCCTGTTGCCGAGTCTGCACCACCTTCATGGGAAACTGATACAGTTTTCTTGAGACAGTTTTGAGACGCTCTTCAAGAAGCGCTCTTAGCGCCTCATCCTGGGTAACGTAAACATATCCTTGGCAGAAGTGATTCAGGCGGTCGCGATGTTTTTTGATCCAGAGGATTGCTGTCTTTTCGTCCTCGTGAGGTTCGTCATCATGATCATGGCTAGGTGGCGTCCACACCGCTACGAAAGGCACTTCCTGGGATAACAGGCAGTCCAGTCCAGCCAGAAGTCGGGAGACGCGGTTTTCCTCGTTCAGCTCTGGGAAACGGATAAAAGCCGTCGGCCAATCACCAATATCAAATAAGTCTCGATCCGGCACCGATTGCTGGAATGGCACGTATTTCTGAGTCATGTTGGACATAGTTATTCCTCTGAGTAAAGATGTCGTAAAACGCTGATGACTAGCAGCAGGGCCAGCGCACCGATGGCGTAGAACAGTCCCCAGCCAATCAGAGATATCAGGCTGGCAGCCCCTACAGTGACCAGCGTGCTGGCAAAGCGGCTAATGCCGTAATAGGCGGCGTAGTCGGTCGCTGGCTGTGCCCCTTCTGACCAGCCCAGAATTTTGGCCGCAACGGTGACGTAGATGCCGCTGACACCAGCACCAATGGCGATAGCACCAGCCATAGCAAGGGTCGGTACTAGCTGAAGAAAGCCATATCCCATGGCAACCAGCGACAACAATGAGACGGCTGCGAACAGAGACATGGTGCGAGTCAGTCCAGCGAGTTTCATCAATGGGATAGATACCGCAGAGGTCGCCATCATGGTCAGCGGCCCCAGGGTGCCGACGATCCAGCCCACTTGTTGAATACTGACCCCAAGGTCGATGAGCATCAGTCGATTTAGACCGGCGAGCGGAAAGATGATGCAACAGGTTAGCGTCAGCAACAGTACGCGACGGCGTGAATCAGCCACAGACAGCAGCTTCAACAGGCTGGCCCGACCATGAGAGGAGTCTGGCTGGCTGGAGACGGCATCAAAACGGCCCAACGGTAGGGCGAATAACAGCAGCAACCCCATGACCATCGACAGCAATAGGAAAGCATTCTGCCAGCCTAGCTGATCAAAGAAGCCCACAAAGCCTCCTCCGCCTAGCATGGCGCCCAGGGACAGAGCAGCCAGCTTGGTAGCAGAGGCGACCGGGCGCCATGCAGGGAGAATGGTCTTAACCGCCATGGCATCCAGCGCCAAGTCCATTGTGGCAATGGCCAGCGACACTAACAGGCCCAGACCAAACAATTGCCACCACGGAATACCTTCAGACAGGGCGATAAGTATCAAAAGGAGGATCGCGGCACTCTGCATAGCCACAATCCAGCCCAGCCGGCGAGAAATCAGCGGCAAGCCAACCCTGTCGATCATAGGAGCCCACAAGAAGGTCAACCCGAAAGGCAGGTAAAGCAAGTACAGCCAACCGGTGGAGGCAATACTCAGCCCCTGATCCCGCATAATGGCTGGCATGCCCCCATTCACCACCCCCATGATCAAACCAAAGCCTACATACAGAGCATTGATCCCAAGCAGTACCCAAGGTTGGTGTGCTGCTGCGACTGGCTCTCCCAGCGCTTCGTATCGGTCGAGGCCGCTTGTTTGGTCTGTTTTCATAGGGCTACCACTGGTACTTCAAGGTGGCGTAGACCGAACGTCCGTTGCCATAATTACAAAAGTTGTTGCCCAAACAGGTCACGTAAGTCTTATCGGTCAGGTTGGAGACGTTGAGCTGTGCGTTCACGCCATCCAAGCGCGGATCTAAAACACTCAGGTCATAACGTATTAGTGCGTCTAATAGCGTGTAATCGGGGACACTCAGTCTTTGGGCGCCGGCGGTAAAAGCGTTGGGGCTGTAACCACCAGTTGACTCACCCACGTAGCGGGCACCAGCACCAACGGTCAGGCCGCTGAAGAGCGGTTGGCTGAAACGGTGGTCAATCCACAAGGATGCGGTGTAGTCAGGGATGGCAACCGGAGCATCGCCTCTATCAACGCCAACGCTTTCGCTGATGTCTGCATTGGTGTAAGTCACTGCCCCGATGAGGTTGGTCTGCGTGTCCAGTTCGAGTTTAGCTTCTAGCTCTACCCCCCTGGAGGTGACTTCCCCAGTTTGATAGCGCATGAGCGGATTAACCGTCGTCACCACATCCTGCTGGGTAATATCGAAATAGGCCAGGGTGAACAGGCCGTCCAGCCCAGTGGGCTGATACTTAAGCCCCACCTCGTACTGTTCTGCTGTGGTCGGCTCAAGGGCATTGCCCTGATAGTCTGTTCCGCTCGCCGGCAGGAAAGACGTCGAATAACTGCCATAGACCACTAGGCCGTTATCAAAGCTATACAGTAGGCCCAGCTTGCTACTGAATTCACTGTCATTTTGGGACTGGCTAGTATTGGCCAAGTTGTTGTCGGTTCTGGTGTGGACACGCTCATAGCGGCCGCCCAACAGTAATGTCCACTGATCAAAACGAATCTGATCCTGAAGGTAGATACCATTTTGATCGATGCTTTGCTGCTGATCGACAAAGGGGGCAAGTACCAGTGAGTTGGCGATAGAGTACTGGGGATCTAGATAATCAATGGAGGGAGCCATACCAAACTGTCGTTTTTGCGTAGAGTCAAGGGATTGGTGATCCCAACCAATCAATGCCGTGTGCTCCAACGCGCCCGTTAGGAAATTGGTTTGAACCTGCAGATCGGACGCCAAGCCGGTTGCAGACTCATCCGTCGCAAGGGCGTAGCGGTTGATGGTATGGCCGTCGGCAGCCAGGGATTGTGTAGCGACGTCCTGGGTAATCGAATCGACATTCAGATAGCGCAAATTGTGGCGGATGGCCCAATCGTCACTAAACCGGTGTTCAAACTCGTAACCCAGAGAGTACTGTTCCCGGTCGAATTCAGCGAAAGCTGGATCACCATCATTAAAATCGCTGGGAATCTGTCCCGCGGGACTGTCCCAAAGCGAACCCACCGTTGGCAGAATGCCGTAATAACCACCTTCAGGATCTTTCTGATAGCTGGCTAGAACCGTCAGGTCAGTGTTATCACTTATGCGCCAAGTTAGTGAGGGAGCCACGTAGTAACGCTCTTCCTCCGTGTTAACGACCTGGGTGTCGGCGACCTTGCCAAGAGCAACGAAGCGATACAGCAAGGTTTTATCCTGATTGACTGCATCGGATACGTCGAGCGCTGCCTGGGAGTGGTCATTACTGCCCACCTGGAATTCAACTTCTCCCCTGGGTTCCTCGGTCGGGCGCTTGGACACGGTATTCACTAGCCCTCCAGGCATAGCGGTTCCGTAAAGAGTTGATGAGGGGCCCTTTAGTAGCTCGATACGTTCGCTGCCATAGGCTTCCACTTGTGGAATTGCATACCCCGGCCCTCGCGGAAGACGCAGGCCATCCTGAAACAGGATCGGGTCACTGGGGGAGCCGAAGCCACGGATATAGGGGATGTCATATCGGGTTGCAGACCCACGTATTTCAGCAGCGATACCCGAGGAGTAGCGCAGCGACTGCGCAAGACTCAAGGCACCTTGGGATTCAGCCTGTTCACGAGTGACGACCGACACTGACTGTGGCGTCTCCAAAATTGAAGTATCGGTCTTGGTCGCGGTTGCACTGCGTTGTGCAACATAGCCCTCTACAGGCCCTCGGGCGGATTCCGCTACGCGCTCAGCATAAATATTAATTGGTGCCAGAGTGGTCGTGGCTTCATTGGCAACAAGCAGCCTGAATTGTCCTGGCGCCGTCTGCTCGGCAGTCAGTCCTGTTCCAGCAAGAATTGCCTCCAACCCTTCTCGAACATTATAGGTACCTACCAAGCCCCGGCTGGTCCGACCCGCCGTCAAAGAACCATCAATGGCCAGCAGTATGCCGGCGGTGGAAGCAAACTGGTTCAGCACTTGATCAAGACTGCCTCCTGGGGTGCTGTACTCTGTGAGCAGTTCCGCACGGGAACCACTACCAACCTGTTGTGCGGATGCAGGCGCGATGATAACGCTGCCTAGGCAAGCCAGCAGGACGGCCTGAGCTAATGCTCTGCGCCGCAATGTGTCGTATCGGGAGGGCATGTTTCATCCTCATGGGTGACAGAAATATTAAGCCTCTGTAGTAATCCCGAACGAGAATGAAAAAGTGCTAAGGGTTATGAAAAAAAAGTTTATGAAAATCAGCTTATGGAAATTATTTTATGGAAAAAAGTAGGCGATCTCGCTAGGAGGCAGAGATCGTTACCCAGTAACGGGTCAACGTATGAATGCGAATAGGCAATGCCTGTTCTAGTGCTTGCAGAACTTGGTCAGTGTCACGCAACGGATACACGCCGGAAACGACGAGGCTGGCGACAGCCGGATCACAACGTAGTACGCCGACGCGATAGCGCCCCAGCTCGGCGAGAAAATCATCTAACCTCTGCTGTTCAGCAATCAATAAGCCGCGTGTCCAAGCTGATTTGGCCATATCAGCGGGCGTGGGTAGGGTGACCTGGTGTTGGTCAAAACGAGCCTGTTGACCGGCATTAATCCGCATGCCCGAACTCGACCGGGAGGTGAGCTCAATAGCACCTTCCAGCACCTGAACCAGGACGCTACCGGCAGCATCGTCATACTGACGAACCGAGAATCGGGTGCCGATAGGACGAACCTGACCGCTTCGGGTTGAGACCATGAAGGGGCGTGCAACCGTTGCCCGATCCGGTGCCGTTGCGATCATAACTTCACCTTGACGCAGGTGCAGTGTTCGCTGGCTATCCGTAAAGGTGACGTCAACGGCGCTGTCTGTGTTAAGCGTGATAGCGGTTCCATCCGGCAACGTGACGCTGCGTGTCTCGCCGCGCCGGGTCGTGTAATCGGCGGTTGCGGCCTGCCAATGAGAGGTTCTCTGGATACCATAGCCACTGCCGCCAATACCAACCAAGACGACGAAACCAAGCAGAAGCTGGCGACGTCGAGTATCCGGGCCGCTTGCTCGTAAGGCCCTACCTGCGATGTCACTCGGTATATGACTGAAGGGATCGTGTATCTGCTGGAGCTGCTGCCAAGCCTGCTGATGACTGGGGCTGGCATTCAGCCAAGAGGTGAACGCTTGCCGTTCCTGAGGCGTGACTTCGCCAGACCAGAGAATTATTTGCCACTCCATGGCGGCCTGTAACTCGCTGCTGTGGCATTTTTCCATGTTCTCACAGGAGTCGTTTCCATGAGAGGTAGTGTCGCCTGGGTGACTCATTGGACGCTTCTACTCCTGGGTAGCGGCCACACAGGCCTGCACCGCAAGAAGCATGTAATTGCGGACGGTGGCAACAGAAATACCCAGCTGAACGGCAATCGCCGAGTACGTGAGGCCATCAAAGCGCGACAACAAGAACGTTTCTCGAACCAGGGGCTTTAATCCGCTGAGCATCGCATCAATTCTCACTAACGCCTCAATGGCCAGCCAACTTTCTTCTGGGGAGGGCGTAAATGCCTCAGGACACTGGGCAAGCGCATCCAGATAAGCCTGCTCGATACGCTGTTTCCTATACCGATCAATCACGAGTCCTTTGGCAATCTGTATCAGGTGGGAACGAGCTTGATCGGCGGTTGGCGTTCGGCGGGATTTCAGTATTCGCAAATAGGTATCATGGGCCAGATCCGCTGCGTGGTGCGAACAGCCAAGACGATGACGCAACCAATTATGCAACCAAGCATGGTGGTCGCAGTACAATTGGTGGATATCGTTGGACTCGGCGGTATCAGTGCCGGACACAGGGTATTCCTTGAGCAGCAGGCTTTATGGAGTATAAATAATAATCACTCGCATTGTAGTCCGTTGGTGAAAGTAAAAGCAATTCTGGCGTGAATCCAAGACCAGAACCGCCAAAGCGGCAACGCAGAAGCCCGCTTTATCAAAATTCCGTCACCACCGTCACACCTGCCCCTTCGAACTTATCCATGTTCATCAGCGCATCAATCGATTGTTCAAGAGTAATACGCTTGCCGATAAGCTTTTCAGGCGTCAGCTTTCCAGACTGGATCATCGCCAGCATGGCGTCATAACGGTGCGCCTGCATGCCATGGCTGCCCAGTATTTCAAGCTCGTGGGCAATAACCTTACTCATGGGAATAGCAGGTGTGCTGTTCTCAGCCAACATCAACCCAACCTGAATATGCTTGCCGCGTTTGCGCAGATTGCTGATGGAGTTAAAACAGGTCGTCGGGTGGCCTAATGCATCCAGAGAGACATGAGCACCTCCCTGGGTTATTTCTGCCACTGCCTCAACCACATCGGCAATCTTGGCAGCATTCACAGTGGCAACGGCACCCAATTGACGAGCCAGGTGAAGCGCGTCTTCCGAAATATCGATGGCCACCACATTGGCGCCGACGGCGTTGGCAATCATCACAGCGGATAGACCAACCCCGCCGCAACCGTGGACGGCCACCCACTGCCCTGCCGCTGTTTTGCCCTGATCAACCACTGCCCGAAAAGAGGTAACGAACCGACATCCCAAGCTCGCCGCCGTTGCAAAATCCAATGTCTCTGGCAGCGCGACCAAATTGACGTCTGCATAGTGAATACTCACATACTCAGCAAAGGAGCCCCAGTGCGTGAAGCCGGGCTGGAACTGGCTATCGCACACCTGGTGGTTGCCTGAGTGGCACTCAGGGCAAGTGCCGCATCCACCAACGAAGGGAACCGTGACGCGGTCGCCAATGCGCCATGTTTTTACGTCTTTACCCACGGCCTCGACAACACCGGAAAGCTCATGCCCCGGCACATGGGGAAGTTGAATATCGGTGTCATGCCCTACCCAGCCATGCCAGTCACTGCGGCAAACGCCTGTCGCCATCACTTTCACCACAACCCCATGCGGCTCGGGGGTGGGGTCAGGCAGTTGCTGGATCTGTGGTGGGGCGGAAAATTGCTCAAAAACAACGGCTTTCATAAATGGCTCCTGCGCGGTATTGATTGTTTTTAATATAACTAACCGCGCCTGAAATTACTTTTCTGATAAATGGACACACAGACTGATTTTGAAGCACTCTTTCCATTAATCACCTCACCATGAAAGAGTGTTTCAAATGAGTCAACTGGATAAAGTAGATGCTCAAATAGTCGATAGCCTTCAAGCCGATGGTCGGCTATCCAACGCCAGGCTGGCCGAGCGGCTGGGAATGAGCGAAGCCACCTGCTGGCGACGCCATAAACGCCTGGAAGAATTAGGTGTGATCGAAGGCTATCAAGCCACACTGAACCGCCGACAGCTAGGCGGCAACGTGCTGGCGTTTGTGCAGATCACCTGCACCCAGCACAGCGAGGCGGCCACTGCGGAGTTTGAACGCATTATCCAGGCCAGCTCCCGGGTGCTCAGCTGCCACAACACCACCGGTGAGGCGGACTTTCTCTTGCAGGTGATCGCCCGCGACCTTGATGATTACAGCCGCTTCGTGGAAAAGGTGTTACGCCAGTTACCGGGGATATCAAGCATCCGCTCCCATATCTCCCTGCGAGAAATGAAGGCGACAAGTCACTTGCCGGTTGGAGAGTTGCTAGGCCTGTAAGCGAATTAGTCGGGTAGGTTGTGAAAATAGGAAATAGGCTACCAGCAGGCTTTACGCACTTGAATAACTTCTGCAGCAGGCCGTGGTACGATAAGTAATAAACAGAAAAACAGATACAGTAGTATCCAAAATAGGTCTAAAAAAGCTAAAATGGATACAGTAATATCCTTTGTAGGAATGCATAGCTTATGCACCGTTTTCTGCTGTTAGACGATACCGATGTCCAGCAAGCCTTTGCGACTCACCTGCGCCACTTACGCGAGCAGGCCAACCTATCCCGTGCGGCGCTGGCACAGCGCAGCAGTGTGCCTGCCCCAACCATCAAAAAATTTGAGCTCACCGGGCAAATATCGTTTCGCCAACTGCTGTTGCTATGGCAAAGCCTAGACGACTTGGCACGGCTATATGCGCTGACCCAACAAGACGCATTCAACACAAAGACACCTTCCTCTATCGAAGAGGTGCTCAAAGATGGCCTTTAAACCCACGCAACGGCTGAACGTGACCCGCACGCTATCAACCGGGGAACAGGTTGCTGCGGGCGTATTAGCGCAAAACCGCCAGGGGGTATTTTTTCAGTACGCGAAAGGCTATGAGGAACGACATGGCAACCTATCGCCCTTTACGTTACAGCACGGCCTAGCGCTTCAGCCAGCCCCTAAAACACCGCATCAAGGACTGCACGGCGTATTTGGCGACTGTTTACCCGATGGGTGGGGACTGCTGCTACAAGACCGGGTATTCCGTCAGCATGGTATAGCGCCTATGCAGCTTACGGCGATGGATCGACTGGCATTTGTTGGCCAGCGCGGCATGGGCGCACTGGCCTTTGAGCCAACATCAGATGCTGCGCCGACACAAAGCGATAATGAGCACCTAGCGACACTCGGACTCCAAGCACAAGCCGTTTTTGATGGGCAAACCGAAGACGTACTAAGTGCTCTAGTCGCAGCGGGTAGCTCCGGTGGGGCAAGGCCAAAAGCACAGCTTTTTATGGCTCCAGGCCAATTCAGCGAGTGCCGAACCAAGGCCCGGCCAGAGGATGACGCGTGGCTGGTCAAGTTTACCTCCCAACATTTGCCTTTGGGTCACGAAGAAGGCCTATGCGAAGCGGTATACCTGGAGTTGGCTAAAAAGGCAGGCCTTGAGCCGCCGGAATGGCAGTTGCTGCGCATACCGACGCCTCAGGGGGAACGCGCTTGGCTTGCCATCAAACGGTTTGATTGGATTAATCAAAGCCCTGCGGGGCGTCTGCATATGCATAGCGCCTGTGGTCTGCTGGATGCCGACTTTCGAACTCCTAGTCTTGATTACGCCGACCTTATCAAAGCCAGCCGCCAGCTGTGTAAATCCCCCGCCGTCGGCCAACTCCAATTCCGACGCGCCCTGTTTAACCTGTTTGCCTGCAATCAGGATGATCACAGTAAAAACTGGGCGTTTTTGCAGGACGACCGAGGCGAATGGAAACCAGCGCCTTTCTATGACGTAACGTTTAGCCCTCACCCTTATGCAGAACACGCGACTGCTTACATAGGCTACGGTAAACAGCCGCCTCTAAAAGCCATTCAGCAGCTAGCTGGGCATGCAGGCTTTGCCAACTGGAAACAGGCTCAGCCGTATGTTCAGGAGATCGTAGACGTTATGAGCATTTTCCCAACCGTGGCAAAAGACCTTGGTGTGAAAGCCAGCACGATTGAGCTGATCACCCAGCGATTGAATCAAGCGTGGCAGGAGAACAAGGAGCTTTTACTCAGTTAACGATGACTGTTTAAAGAAGATAAATGGCGAGGAATACGTCCCGCATACAAGCGTTATCGCTCGCCCAAAAAGTTATAATCAGCACCAATTTTCGAAGCACCAAGCTGATACTGATGCACCCCATTAGCTTTATGTGCTGTTTGATTGCAAAGTACACGACATTTTAAGCGTGTGGCGGCTCGCTTGGCGCCGACACGACCGTAATGTAAGGATCCCAAATGGCCATTAAGAAGAACGAGCTCTACTCATCCCTTTGGGCAAGCTGCGATGAATTGCGCGGCGGTATGGATGCCAGCCAGTACAAAGACTATGTGCGCAAGACAGCACGCTGAGTGCCCCTCAGTGGAAGGACACTAACGGCCAGCTGAAACCCTTCGATTTCGCCGTCGCCAACCCTCCGTTCTCCAACAAAAACTGGAGGTGCGCTAAGCCGTAAATACGGCCATGGTACAAAGCTACTGGGAAATAGGCCGTCTGATTGTCGAGCATGAGCAGCAAGGCAGTAGCCGCGCCGAATACGGCAAACAGCAGCTCCAGCAGCTTTCGCAACAGCTCACCGAGCGGCTGGGTAAAGGCTTTGATGTTCGCAATCTACGCAATATGCGCCAGTTTTTATCAAAGCTTTCCAAAACGGAACGCAGTGCGTACCGAATTGAGCTGGACTCACTATCGCACCCTGCTGCGAATAGACAATGCCCAAGCCCGAGACGGGGTATTTGCACGAAGCGATCAACCAAAGCTGCAGAGCAAATGCATAGATGGGACTAAATTCCCATAATCCAATACAAAATGGGAACATAGTACCTAAGCTTTTCCTGGTTCGATTTTAGCTTTGACTATGACAACGCTTTTTTAAAATCACCCTACTGTTTGCAAATTGCCCCTTTGCTTACTCTGCATGCAGGGGAGCCTATAACTTTACGTAGATAGCACCGATGCAAATCAAGATTTCTCAGAGCAGCAGCGCATTATTAACTTGCCCACTGCACCATTAAAGCATTGATGACCAGTGGTGATTTCCGCACTCCATTCTTATTGGAGCCCGTACCGCGGCCTCGTTGAGCGATATCTATCGATAGATTGAAGCCCACACACCCGATAATACCGCCCCAGTGCCTTCTGGCCATGCCGTTTTAACAGGAAAATTCACTTGCTCAATTATCACCAGTTGATAAGATATCCGGCCTATGTATATGTGTACAGTTTTTAACAAACTAGTCAAAGAGAGCGTTATGGAAAGCACGGGACGAAAGCGCTGTGTGATTGGCATACGCGGCCAAACACCTGACCCAAATTACCCAGTAGATATTTGGTTTGACTCACTAAAATCAATCGCCAACGTGCTGTCTAAAGAAAACCAACACTTATTAAAAGTGATCACTGAACAGCAGCCACAGTCAGTCACCGAGCTAGCCGAACTGACAGGTCGGGCGGTAAGTAATGTATCGAGAACGCTGAAGACTTTAGGAAAATACAATCTGGTAGAGATGCAGAGCGCAAAAAAAATGCTCTGCCCTAAAACCACCCATCAAGATTTTTTAGTCGTAGTGAATGATGAAAAATAGATCCAAGACCCTCCAACAAGCAGAAGAGCTCATCAAACCCTTAGCGCTTTCTCATGTGCCCCAAGAAAGCGACGTTGATGCGGTTATTGACCAGTGGTTGCATGCACTCGCAACTGATAGTCAATTTTATTGCAATCTCACGTTGGCTGAGCCAAAGAAGCTCAAAGAAAAAACTTTATCACTTTTGCAAGAGAAAAACTTGTTCTTATCGAGGGAATCATTTTTTGATGAAGTATTCAGCGGTTTAAAGCTAAAGCCCGACTTGGATGCAAAATTTAGATTCATTGACCTTTTTGCTGGCATTGGCGGTGTTAGGCTAGGATTTCAGCGCAGCGGAGGCGCTTGTGTTTTCTCTTCGGAATATGATAAGTCCGCTCAAAAAACATACAAGGTAAATCATGGTGAGTTTCCATTTGGCGATATAACAAAGATAGATGAAGAGGAAATACCTGAGCACGATGTTTTACTAGCTGGTTTCCCTTGCCAGCCATTTTCAAATGCAGGAGTATCGGCTAGAAACTCTGTTGGCAAGAAACATGGCTTTCTTTGCGATACTCAAGGAACTCTTTTTTTTGATGTAATGCGTATTATTGATTCTAAAAAGCCGAAAATAGTCTTTCTTGAAAATGTTAGAAACTTAGAAAGGCATGACAAAGGTCGCACTTTTCAGACAATAAAAGAAACTATTGAGAAGAGTGGCTATAATTTTTATTACAAAGTAATTGACTCTAGTTCAGTTGTTCCTCAGAGAAGAGTTCGTTGTTATATGGTGGCCATACGGTCTGATATATCAGTTGAATTCTGTTTTCCAGATTTTCATGGTGAGCCGAAACCCCTTAGCTTGATACTTGAAAATGATGTTGATGATATATATACAATATCTGATAGGCTATGGCTTGGTCATATGAATAGAACAAAGAGAAATATAGAGCGAGGTACCGGTTTTACGGCTCATACCGCTAATCTTGACAAACCTTCTAACACAATAGTGGCTCGCTATGGTAAAGATGGTAAAGAGTGCTTAATCCCTCAGAAAAATAAAAACCCAAGACTCCTTACTCCAAGAGAATGCGCCAGACTCCAAGGATTTCCTGAATGCTTTATCGTACCTAAATCTCGAACACCTGCGTACAAACAATTCGGTAACTCTGTAGTTGTTCCAATCATCGAGGAAATAGCTAAAA
>NZ_JABUZF010000112.1:0-1200 GCF_014897885.1 Halomonas sp. 3D7M
AGTATTAACCCAGCGGCGGCAATAAATCCGCTCGCTACCAGCATGGGCGGTAGCCAAATGGTGTTCCATAGCGGGCGAGCTTTGACGATAGCTAACTCCGCTCCGGTGTAGAGCATAATGGCGCTTGAGAGCATCAGCGCGGCCAACCCAACCAGGGCCACCAGCGCTTTGGGTGTCGCGCCACTGCCCATACTCAACCACTTGGCGATCAACCCGCTCAGCCCTGCTGCCTGTTGGCGGGCCTGCAGCGCGGGTCGCCAAGCCAGCCAGGCGAAGCCTAAAACGCTGATCAGATACAGCGGCAGTACCACACTGCCAATCGACATCCACGAATGCGTATTGGCGTAGGCGTAGAAATGCCAAAAGCGCAGTGGCTGGTGTAGATCTGCCAATAAGGCCACCGGTGCGACTAACGTTGTGCTGACGCAGGCGATCATTGCCAGACGTGCTGTAGGCAACCAGGATTGCTTGCCAAACACCAGTGCGGGCGCTGCCAGCCAAAGGCTGGCGTAGGAGACCGCAATCATAAAAAAGTACTGCACTGCCCAGGGATACCAGGCGATGTCATAGCGTGGGGCGAGTAGTTCAATGGTGGAATTCATAGCCCATCTCCTGGCCGTGTGGGTCGAGCACTTCAAGCGCCACGGGTTCTGCCACGGGGCGCGTAGTGAATCGTTCGTCCATACCTAAATAGAACACTTGGGGAAGGGTGTTTTTTTCTGGCTGAAGCACCATGAGCGCGTCGCGATGCTCGTTGATCAGACGGCTGATTTGGCTGTCTGGATTGCGCATATCGCCAATAATGCGGGCACCACCCACACAGCTTTCAACGCAGGCAGGCAGTAGCCCCGCTTCTAAACGGTGAGCACAGAAGGTGCATTTGTCGGCAGTTTGAGTGCGTTCGTTAATAAAACGGGCATCGTAGGGGCAGGCGTTGACGCAGTAAGCACAGCCGACGCAGCGGTCACTATCGACGACAACGATGCCATCCTGCTGTTGATAGGTCGCCTCAACGGGACAAACAGGCACACAGGGCGGATTTTCGCAGTGGTTACATAGCCGCGGCAGCATAAACGTTGCCAGTTCACCACTTTCTTGGTGTTGCACTTCGTATTGAGAGACAGTGGTTCGAAACTGGCCAAGCGGTGCAGCATTCTCGATATGGCACGACACCGTGCAGGCTTGGCAGCCGATGCATTG
>NZ_JABUZF010000007.1:0-2452 GCF_014897885.1 Halomonas sp. 3D7M
GGAAAAAAGCCTGCCGCTGCTGAACGCCTTCAAGGCCTGGCTGGAGAAAAACGCCAGTAAGGTGCTGAAAGGCTCGCTCACCCGCAAGGCCATGGACTACACCCTGAACCAGTGGGATACCCTGGTTGGCTACTGCGAACGCGGCGACCTGAAGATCAGTAATGCCGGTGCCGAAAATGCCATCCGCCCGTTCGCTCTGGGACGAAAGGCCTGGTTGTTCGCAGATACCTCGCAGGGCGCGAACGCCAGCGCCACCTGCTACTCGCTGATCGAAACGGCCAAAGCCAACGGGCTGGAGCCGTCGGCTTACATCCATCATGTGCTGACGCACATCGCCGATGCAGTTACCCTCGAACAACTCGAAACGCTCTTACCCTGGAATGCAGAGCTGCCAGCTTTAAAAAATGTGGCTCAATACGGTTAGGGCAAGTGGGTCGGTTTAACGGCGCTTACGATACATCTTCCTTAGGGGATTCTCAGTGATGGAAGTGGCCTTTTTTCCATCACGTGGGTGTGGCGCGCCTACCCCAAACGACGGAACCTAGTTTAGCCAGCTTAGCCCAACCATGACCACTGCGCGTTTTTCTACTGACAGTTGTAATATGAGCACTCATATTTCTGGGGCAGCATGCTGTGAGTTTCGGTAAAACAATTGTTTATGATAAGGCGCTGTATACTGATGCGCATTTTTCTGGCAAAACGCATCGCTCAGGCGAGCTGCGTTTTTATAAGTTTCAATAAATTACGGCCGTTTAGTCAGAATGATTGTTACCAGAAAACTATGCATGTTCATTAATAAACTGTTATGCGATGAAGCTATGGTAATCCCCCCCGAAAAACCAGGGTGTTCAAAAGTAGAATTTTCCGGCGCTTACATCCTATCAAGCCGCCTATTGCCATGGGTGCTTCCTCCGTGAATAACAGGTGCAGATAGTAAAGCATACAGCGGGTGAGTTACCTTCAAAGTGCTTTGAGGCAAAGGCATTCACTTGCTATAGGTCGATTTTCATTGCAAGCGATACGGCCTCACTGACCAAGCCCACTATTTATACTGTGTGCCTTCATGAGCTTGCCCAAGTAACACCGTATAGCGTGTACTGCGCCCACCGCCGGGAAGCTTGGAAAGACAGCCTTTTTCCAGTAGCTCGGCCAAATCCCGCGTTGCGGTGGCTTTACTCACTTTGGCCAACGATTGGTACTTACGGGCATTGATGCCCTGCTCAAACTCCTCCCCCGCTGTATCCAATAAGCGGTTCAGCACCTTGATTTGCCGTTCATTCAGCACGGTGGTGGCATGGCGCTGCCAGAAGGTGGTTTTCATTAACACACGGTCGATTCTTAACAGCGCCTGCTCAAGTGCCTCTTTCAGCGTGTCCAGAAACCACAACAACCACGGCGTAATATCGAGACTGCCTTTCTGAGCGCTTTCGAGGTGATCGTAGTAGGCGTGGCGGCGCGCCATGATGGCCGCGCTCAAGGAATAGAAGCGAACGGATTGCCGCTCTGCTTGTGCAAGCGCGCGATCTGTCACCGCGCGGGTAACGCGCCCATTGCCATCATCAAAGGGATGCAAGGTAATCAACCATAGATGGGTTATGCCAGCGCGAACCAGCCTATCAAGCCCCAGAGGCGGATGGTTGAACCAAGTAATAAAGGCATCCAGCTCAGCCTCCAATTGCCCACGGGGCGGCGCTTCAAAATGGACGGTAGGCCGATCAAGTCGCCCTGAGACCACCTGCATGGGGTGATCACCACGCAACTCGCCCACACGTATCTGACTAATCAAGCCAGGGCCTTGCACAAACAGCATGGACTGCCAAAGGGACAGTCGCTCATGGGTAAGCGGCTCATCCAATTGGCGCGTGGATTGCAGCAATAGCTCAACCAGCGCCTCAGATTCCGGTGTTGTTCTGGCAGAGACACCGGCTTGCTCCAAGCCTAACTGCCGGGCAACAGAAGACCTCACGGAACCAACGTCCAAGCGCTCACCCTCGATTTCACTGGTACGAATCGCATTCTGGATCAGCGCATCCATCTCCACGTCCAGATCGGCCAGGCCGTGGACAGTCTCGGTTTTACCCAACACCCGGCCCTGCAGCAGCCGCACGGCATCCAACGTTGGCCGAAGAACGGACTCATCCCACTCAAAATGTGGCCAGTTGCGCTGTTCCCAGATATACATGAGCCGATTAACCGCCCTATTCAGATCATATTATGAGCCGATTATGGTTGATATTCGGCTCATAGGCTAGTATTGATAATAACTAAGAAATGGTTTTTTTCAGTCACAGCTGATCGTACGCTCATGACGGTGAAGTGATCCCTAAGCCCCCCTTATTAGCAGCATAGGGTGTGTAGAAACTAAGGCACTACATAAGTACATAAAATTCCTTTTAATTAGAAAACTAAAAAATTAAACGTACACCTCCCCCCTCTGTCAGCCTAGTTGTCC
>NZ_JABUZF010000115.1:0-13418 GCF_014897885.1 Halomonas sp. 3D7M
TACCTTTTGAGAAGTCATATGATGCTGAAATTTATCAGAGTTGCTCTCAACACTCTCAGCATCAAGCTGAACGCCCAGCCACTCTGAAAGACGACTACATGTCTTACTGGCATCTAAAATTGCATCTTCATAACGAATAACTATGCGCCTTTCTTCACCTTCACCTATTTTTGCAATTGTCTGCATGAATTTTTTCCTTGAACGGCAAAGCCTGATAGCAAACGTTTCATCTGTATCACCCTCTTGCCAACCAAAGCCATTAAAGCCCCTTTTTTTATTAAAACTCTTTATTGAAAGAAACTCGTCGCGCGGGTCTCTTATCAAAAAAAGGTTTTTCGCATAGACGGATTGATTAACCGTGGTGCAAATATCATGTGCTACTTTTTCTGCATAAAAATAAGAACCGTCGTTTTCAATACCCGCTAAAGACTTTGAAAAGCCATTCCAAAGTGACTTAAAAACTGTCTTTGGCATTGTTTTCTTATCAAAGATAGACACATCCTGATATGGCAGAGGACCTACACGCTTTATATTTTGATGCATCAGGCGATCATGGTTCCATTCACCGTCATTATCAGACGACATGCCTGTAAGCATTGCTACCCTTGCCAAATAGGTCAGGTATCTATTTTCAAAAGGATATGTACGCTCAAACAAGACATTTTCATGACTGCCCAGTAACTGCATCATGTAGGTTGACCCGGAACGACCAAAAGAGCGTAAAAGAACAGGAGTTACCATTTAAGCACCATATTGTCAATTTTTAGATTCAATTTCAGATAGACGTTTTTCAAGTAAAGAGATTTTTTTCTCTTGGCCTATAAGCATATGAATAGCTATTGATAAAAGCTTTTCCTGATCAAGTGAATAATCAAAAGAAGCACCACTATTCGTCAAAGCAGGTTGACCTTTTTTAGCAAGCAACACATTCACTTTTTCTTTATCTTCTGCATGACGAAGCATTTCTTCTTCAACTGATTTCTTGTTAGGAAGAATATCGCCAGAAAACTCAGATGGCTTTAAAACATGACGATGAAGTGGAAAGCTGGTTACTTCCTTATCAAAATGTCCTGGCAGAACCTCACCACTATGACTAAAATTATAAATAGTTCTAAAAAATAACTCTTCAGCAACAGGAGACTTATAAGAATGCATCGACACCTCTCTAATATTCTCAATATTAAGAATATCAAAAAAGTCATCAACTGGATCCTCTACAGAATCAAAATTTCTCAAAATAAATTTTTCTCTAAAATCCCTTTCCCACTTACTTAAAACCACAGAAAAAAGCCTGGCTGGTTTTGTCTGCATCCATTCTTGAAAAGAAGGAACCTTATAGCCCTGTGTAGACTTGTGCTTTAGACCCCATTGAAAGTAGGCAGAGACACTCCAGTCTTCATGTCGGCGAATATAAGCCACAGGGTAAACATCAAGAGGCATTTCTTCTTGTAAAGACTTAAGCAATGGCGCCATGGAAACATGGCGGTTAATAAATGACTCATGACTCCAGACAATACTAGATATATTTTTAACTTTATCAAGGCTAGCGCGTAAGACAGCTGAAACCTGTTCAACTCTTTCACTATCAGTCAAGTTCCAGAAAATATCTTTTTTCCTGAAATTCTGCCACTCATATAACTTTACAGGTGCAAGCTCCATAAACCTGCCAATATATAAGATGCCATTTTCCAGCAAATTTTCTCGTTCTTTTTCCAGAACTTTTTGAATGGATGTTGAGCCTGTTTTCCCATTACCAATATGAGCATAAAGCTTTACTTTATCCATAACACATCCAATCTATAAAATTGCAAAATACTAAAAAATAACTTTATATTCTTCAGCACTCTCTTTATACGTTAAAGGAGCCTGAATATTTTCATAGAACGTAAGCCACTCGTCATCTGCCATGTTGGCTGCGTTTTTAAGCACCTGCGCCAAGCTCAGTGGGTTGCGCGCCTCAAAATGCAACCCGTCTACCCCATTGGATATTTTTTCTTCCATGCCGCCAATATCCGAAGCGATAACTGGACGCCCGCAAACAAAGGCTTCTTGAATCACCATGGGTGAATTTTCCCACCAGATAGAAGGAATGATGACCCAATCTACGTTACGCATGCGTTCACGCACTTGGAACGGCTCATAAGACCCTACCCAGCGAAGCGACCCTTCGGCGATCAAAACATTGGCCATCTGCATGATCGAGTCTTTGAACTCGCCCGCCTGGTGCTCAAAGTTCGCGCCATGAATTTCCACCACCAAAGCATCGCGCTCTTTACGGGTCATGGAAAGCATCGCATGCATCAATATATCAATGCCTTTAAAGGGGTTGATCTGCCCGAAAAAGGCGAGCCGGTTGCGGGTTGGCTGCTTAGATTTTTCAACAATATAAACTGTTTTGCCATTTTTCGTCACTTTACGCGTTAACGGTCGCTGGCCGCCTACCGTCATGGCCGCTATGGCTTTCTCCAGAGCCGCTTCAGTGTAGTCATCACCATCAATCTCTTCTTCTTCAATTTCTAACTCTGGTAACTGACGAGGCGCAAGCTTAGGCTCTGGCGATTGGCCGTTCTCGATAACAGTGATTTTGTCTTCTGGCAGCCCCCACTCTACATAACGCTGCTTAAGAAAGTGCGAAGGCGAGACAAAGTGATCCACATAGTCAAAATGCTGACCAATGAAGCTACGGCGTAGCCAGAACTGCTCTTTTGAGAACTCAGGAAAGCAACGATGACAATCTTCTATAGACGCGCGGAAACAAAGTTTATTAGAGCCACGCTTCACCATCTGCCCCTGCTGGTGGCAAATCGCCATGTATTCATGCAGGGTTAATATCACACGAATAGAAGGATCTTCTTCTTTGATAATGCGCAGCAGTTCAATACCAAGATGAAAATAGTGATGCAGGTTAACCACCGTCGGCTTTAGCGTGCGAATCAGCTGGCGGAAATCATTCCATACGGCATAGCTATTCGCTGCTTTTATTAAGAACGAGTCACCTAACGACTGCTGCCATAGGTATTCGTTTTCACGCCTTAACGTAAACGCCCCGGTGGGCCCATTGCCGCTGTCGTGGCGGGCAATAAACCACGCCTGCTCAACGGTGTCGTCTTCCCTTAGCGCTTTAAATAAATTGTAAGCTGCCAGCTCACCACCACCCAACGAAAAATCCGGGTGTCCATGTGCCATCACCAACACACGCTGCGGAGCCGCTTGGTTTACCAATGAATCCATGTAAAAAGTGCTCCTTAACTAAATGACTGCATGACAGATTGAATTTGTTTGCCCCAGCGCTTGGTATGTCGCCAAGCGTTAAACCGCACCACCAGCGTGCGGAAGGAGGTATCCCCCAGTGATGAGAACGACTGGCGCTCCAAGTGAACCAGCGACACCCCAGGCACGTAGCCTAGCTGATACCCTTCACTCAGCACTTTCAGGCAGAGATCTGAATCCTCAAAATCACCAATCAGATAACCTTCATCTAAACCGCCCAGCTGATCATAAAGTGAACGTTGCATAATCACGCACGCGCCGGTCACTGCAGGTTTATCGACGATTTGAGCACCTTCTGGGACGTCATCTAGCTCAGGCGCTAACCCCGCCAAGGGATGCTTATTCAACCACACTTGCCACGACTGCGAATAGAAAAACACCATGCCCGCATGTTGCAAGCCACCTTCCGGGTTCAGCAAACGAGCACCCAGTAAGCCATACTGCGGATTTTCGTCCAACAAGGTACTTAATTGGTTTGCCCAGCCCGGTGACGTTGGAAACGCATCACTATTTAGTAACAGTACTTGGCGGCCACGGCTAACGCTCACCCCTAGATTGTTAGCGCCTGAAAAACCACGATTACGATGCCCCCACACAACTTTGAAAGGCACGTTGTAAAGCCGATGTAAATTTTCAACTTCGTTGGAAATGGCCGTCAAAATACGTGGATCATCCACCACATAAATAATTTCCGTGGTTTCAAGCAGCGTTGTGTCTTTAGAGAACGCCAACAGCTGGTGCTCGACAAAATCCCAACGACTGTATAACGGAATAATCAAGCTGATGTCAGGCGATTCTGGCACCTTACCTAAGGTCATCACGTCAGGGGCTTTCTCATCGTGAGAAAAGGCGCGGCTACGCTCTGCCAGCATCGTTTCGATTAGCTCGCCTTCCCAACCGTTTAACCGCTCATTAAACTTTTCGGCAGGTGTTGGCACGGTAAATGCCCAGCGGGCGTAGCCTTCAGGCTCATTAGGTACTTCAACCGCTTGATTACGCATGACTTCAAAGGCCCGCTTGCTTTCGGGGTGGTACGCCACTATTCCGACAGTATCCGTTATCGAAATAGGATAGGGCCACTGTGTGACAAACCCAGCATCGACGGTGCGTTGGCCAAACGTATCACGAAACAGGCTAACGATATCTTCGCGCTGGTAGCGCAACGCGCTCGCTAGGTTGAGCACGTTACCTTGGCTATCTACCCCCCACATTTCCCAACCAGGCTGCGCGACCATCCATCCAGCCATCAAACCGCAGCGCGAGGGAATAAGACCAAAGCTGTCGATATGTGCGGCCGCTTTAAGGGGATCGGGCGTTTGCCAATTAGCACTCGTTAAAAAAGCAGGCAGTAATGTCTGGCTGGTTGTTTCAACCTGACCATCAATACTGGATGTTTCAGGTAGTCGTTCAGTGGTATCTGTGAAGGTGGTCACATCAGGTAAAGTAAAAGTGACGGGGTCCATGCCTGACCCAAACCGACAGACCAATTCTAGCGCCCCTTTAGAGACCGTTAACTCACTGTCTTCCCAATCGAGTAAAAACCCTTGGCTTAGCAGTGCTGGATTACTCGCCTGCATACTTTGAGCAACGTCATTACGAATTTTATGGCTAAACGTTGTGTTGATAAGTATATCGCCAGAGCGAATGTCTAGTGAAAGATTATCATCCAACGCTGACACCCAACCCTCAATGCGATACTTACCGCCTGCTTTAACAAGCTCATCAACTTTAACAGCACCAACCGTCTTACCTTTCACCTTTAGGGTATAAGGTGAATTTACGATATTATGCTTCACCACCTTATATTTCCCTTCACCTTTCTTTGCAGAAGACATATTGAACATAAGCATTCCTTTCCATGTATTGACCATGCATTGATCATATACTGTATTGAATTATTACCGATTATCGCAGGTGTCTTTTCACCTTCAAGCTGACGGCACTCAACGCTTTAAAATCGACTGATAAAAATTCCAATAGTTATCTGCCATATAAGAACAGGAATGCTGACCAGATAATTGCCATTGGGTTAATTGCCGCTTTGCTTGTTGCCACTCCTTCGCTTCACTCGCCTTTAACAGCATCAATACAACAGATTCTGCCGTGATATCGTCTGCCAACCAGCCTGCCTGGGTTTCCCTTAGACGCTCGCCAACCGCACCAGTGTCAAAACCAATAACAGGCAGCCCAGCGGCCCATAGCTCTGTCAAGGTATGGCACCATGTCTCAGGCCAAATGGATAGCACAGCCCCAAGATGAGGGCGAATTTGAGCGATAAGGGAAGTAAAATCATCCCGCTGGTAGGGGCCGTGTACTACCAGCGAATTAGGCGCTTGGTCTATCAGCGTTGCATCAAGCGTACCTAGCACATGCCACTCGACATGCGCTAGGCGTTTATCAGCAGCTAGCTGAAGTAACACCTCGGCACCTTTAGCACGTGAGATATGCCCAGGTATCACTACTCGTAAAGGCATGTTGGGTGCAGGTGCCACCGCTAAATCGGTAAGATTATTAAAGTCTCTGCCGTGGGGAATAACCTTAAAGGGTTTATTAAGCAGCGCTGGAAAAATATCCTGCATGACGTTACGCACTTGCTCTGTTGTGGCTACAAAGCCCCGACACAAAGCAAGGCTGCCTGCAAACTGCTGTTGCCAACGATAAACAGCATCATGCTTAAGTGCGGTTATTTCATTCGATGGCCAAAGTTCCTGGAAGCACTCACCGCGGCTGGGGGTACAACGCCCTGCACAAAAGTGGTTATTCTCATCCAGCAATTTCACTGACGGGCAGACGGAATAATAATCATGAAAAGAGTACACAACAGGAATGTCTGACTGGTAGGCAACCTCCATTAATCCAAGGCTTTGCCAGACCATATGCCTAACATGAATCACGTTAATGCGATAATAAACCAGCCATTTTTCAACCGCTAAATCATATCCATCCAGGTAATGATCTAATGCGGGTACTTTCTTAGCCAACTGATGCCGCTCAATCGGTAAGTAGATACCGTCTCGAAACAGATAAAGCGTCAGGCTGGTTTCAACACAGCGCAGTACAAAACATTCAACGTTATCGCCTAAACGATTACCTAACGCCGTCATTAAATCTTGATTGGTTTGCGGTGTACCACCCGATTGTATTGAGAGCACATACATGATGCGCACGGTACCATCATCCAGCGGCCTAATATGTTGCTTATACCAATGAGGCAGCCCACCAGGTAACGGCCATTCTGGCCAGATAGACCTCGTCTGTTGACTAGACAGTTTCTCGTTAACCGTTAACGGCCGCCCTTCTTTATAGCCGCTTTGAAGATAGTGGCGCAGCGCCGGCACCCCAAGCGCTCTTACATCTGGGTTCGCCTGCCAGTAAGCATTAGGGTCAAATGCTGGGCCTGGCTGACGGCCTTCATCTAGGCCATGGCTAATAAAATGGCCCAACGCATCCATACCGCTCTCCTGAACATCACGATAATGTTCAAGATACCAAGCAGCATCAAACAACCGCAGCGCTACCAACCTGGCTTTAAGCTCAGGGGCTAAACTCATTCATCTTCTACTTGCGCAGACATTAAACGTCCCTCATCCCGGCCATATTTCAGGTAGTGAACCAGAGGGTTAATGCCAGAATCACGCACATCATCATACTGCTGCAAATAAAAGCGTGAATCAAACTCTGGGCAGGGATTACGCCCTTCAAAACCGCCAAATAAGGTGTAGTGTGTCGCGGGCTGTTGGGCGAACTCATCTGCCTGTGCAACGTCTTGGTAAGTCTCCAGGTACCAGTCAGCATCAAAGAGGTTGCTGCTAGCAACCAGTTCAATGTTCTCTTGCTGGCTGTCTGACGCTTCACTTTCTGACCCTTCACTTTCTAACGATGCTAGCTGTTGATTTGCCGCCTGCACCTGGTTAACCAGGTGCGTCTCTTCCTCTTGCTCTTGGGCTAACTGCTCCGTTAAGCCAGCTATTTCTTCAAAGCGCGCCTTGATTGAGGTACGAACCTGCTCCAGCTGTTTATTTAGGCTCTGTAATTGTTGCTGAAGGGCTTCCCTTGAAGGCTGTACGTGTTCAGACACAATGTATTCCTTATAACTTTATTGATCATGCAACTTTGTTTGTAATCAAATGTTTGACACGTCAAACAGTGATAACCATGGGTGCCCAAAACGGGCGTTTACGTGGCGCTTCCGGAAGATAAAGATCTTCAGGAGATAACGCATCACGGTGCCATGCTTCGCTGGCTTTGCGGTAATCAGCTCGAACCCCTGAAAACTGGGTTACCAAATGTGTGCTAGACTGCATGGTTAGCGCCGTAGGCACCATTCGGCCAAACGCAAGGGGCACGCCAGGCAGCACTTCACCTAGACTCTGGGGGCCAAAAGCAGCTTGGATCCGATAATAGTACTCAGTATCCGCTTCTACACGGACTCTATCCCAGTAACCCAATGTTTCAAAGACCTTGCGCCGAAACATCAACGATGACGTATTTCGATATATCCAGCCTTGCTCCATCCGCCATGAAGTAAAGACAAGGTCAGACGTACAGCGTACCCAGTAAGAGTTACAGGCCATCCACTCAGGATGCTGTTGCAACCCACGCCACTGGATTTCCAGTTTCTGAGGATGCGACCAATCATCGCTGTCGTGTACGGTAACGCACTCCCCTTTAGCTTCCGCAAGCCCACGATTACGCGCCGCATAAGCACCTACATTTTTTGACTGGCGTAGCACCCGAAAGCCTGGCGTTTGGGCTGCAAACGCTTCTGCCACTGCTACCGTGTTATCGGTAGATGCATCATCCACCACGATCACTTCCAGCGCACCTGCAAAGCGGTGCCGAAGGGTTTGTGCCGCCAGGCTTCTTAAAGCGGTTAACACCCCATCACCGGCATTAAATACTGGCACAATGACCGAGACCAAAGGTACGGCTCCTGGCACTGTGGCACTTTTTGTTGCACTTTTTGTTGCACTTTCTATTGCACGTTGGCGCTGATCAGCCCCGTCAGCCTTATTTGTATGCGCCCGCACTGAATCTAGGTTATCAATACTTAACGGCTGCTGCCGATTGCGCAACGCCACAGGCACAAGCCCTGCTGCAAGCCAAACATTATTCAACCATGCAAGACGCTGCGCCTGTAACGTCGCTTGAACGTGCCCCGCAACCCCTGCCGACTGCTCAGCCGTCGCCTGGAGCAGGTTAGATACCGCCAGGAACGTATCTTTATAGCCAGGCACTTGGTCACGCAACAGGGCCATCTTTCGCCAGGCCAGGGAAAACTTCCCGATACGCGTGTAAGCTTCTATTTCTAATAGTGCAGGCCCTGAATGGTTCGGTAAACACACGTCATCTACTGGCCTGCATGCCAATACTCGCGCTGCTTCCGCCCACGCCTGTTTCCAAGCATACCAACGGCCGAGTGCAAACCCCGCGAAAGACGCTTCTAGTGGGTTGGCATGTTCAAGCAAGCGGTGTAATGCCTGGATACATTCAGCGCCATCATCGGTTTGTTGCCAAAGCGCCTCATCCCATTTAAGCGCTTGCAAAGGACACGGCAGACGCCCTTCTTTGATACCGTGATGCATGTAGTGATCATAAGGATCAACGCTAGCTACCGCTACATCTGGGTATTGTTTGCAGTACCAGGTACTGTCAAACCACATAGGAAGGTTGTCTACTGACATCGTGTTATTTTCACCTCAACGCACCAGCAATATGATCAGCACACCACTGAGCAAGCTGAGCGTCGTTGGCTTCCACCATCACACGGATGAGTGGCTCAGTGCCAGACTTACGCAGCAGCACGCGGCCATTGGTAGCCAGCTTCTCTTCTGCTTCAGTAAGGGTTTGCTGAACCGCTGCACGTTCAAGCGGGTCTTCATTTGTGCTGGCTTTAAAGCGAACGTTCACTAACACTTGGGGTAGCTTGTTCATGCCTTGCTTCGCCTTATGCAGCGTAGTGCCCTGGTTTAACAGCGAAGTGAGGACACGTAGCGATGCAATGACCGCATCCCCTGTAGACGCATGGTCCAGGCTTAGCAAATGGCCAGAGCCTTCACCGCCTAAGCGCCAGCCGGTGTTTTTAAGCTGCTCCATTACGTAGCGGTCGCCAACTTTTGCGCGCACAAACGGGATATCAATCGCGGCTAACGCCTGCTCTAGGCCCAGGTTGCTCATCTGGGTGCCAACAACGCCCCCCGCGTAACCTGCTGCTTTGGCATCTTTCGCTAGCAGGAACAACAGCTCATCACCATCTACCACCGCCCCTGTATGGTCTACCATCATCAGGCGGTCCGCGTCGCCATCTAGCGCAATCCCAAGGTCCGCTTCATGTTCTAACACCGCCGCACACAGGCTACGCATAGCCGTCGCGCCGCAGCCTGCATTAATGTTCATACCATTGGGCTGGTCGTGAATGCTAAGCACCTCAGCACCTAATTCTTTATAAACCGCTGGGGCAACTTTGTAGCCAGCGCCATTGGCACTATCCACTACAATCTTCAAGCCACTTAAGCTTAATGTACTGGGCAATACCGCTTTACAGTATTCAATATAGCGACCCGCGGCATCTTCAATACGTCGCGCTTTGCCTAGCGCGTCTGAACTGACGCACTCCATCCCACCTTCCAAGGCAATACGCAGTTTGCTTTCAATTTCCTGCTCTTGAACGTCGGTTAGCTTATAGCCCCCCTGACCGAAGATCTTAATACCGTTGTCGTCAAAGGGGTTATGAGATGCACTGATCACCACCCCAGCGTCGGCACGGAAGGTAGAGGTAAGATACGCCACCGCAGGTGTCGGTAACGGCCCCACCAAGGCAACGTTCACGCCTGCTGCCGAAAAACCAGCCTCTAAAGCAGACTCCAGCATATAACCGCTCGCGCGGGTATCTTTACCAATCAATACTTCTTTAATGCCTTCCGCCCCAAGAACCTTGCCAGCCGCCCAGCCCAGTTTCATCGCAAAGCTAGGGGTCATGGGGAATTCGCCAACACGGCCACGCACGCCATCGGTGCCAAAATATTTACGCATAAAATCAAACCATTAAAAAAATATTGTGAAATGCGAGGCAGGTTTAGAGATGTTTTCAAACCCCGCCCTGCCCGGGTGCCTACCACCCCGTCATTCCCGAGTGGGGTAATCGGGAATCCATTTGACCTTGCCTGCTGGGTCCCGAATGCCTAAACCACACTGGATTCCCGCTAAAGGCATGCGAAAACGGTAGAACGGCGGGGTGGAGTTCGCCAACGAGCAGCAGCAGATCGTGGCGTTTGAGGTAGAGGCCATCCTTTGATGGCCAGACGCTTCCAAAGCGAAAGCCCGATCTCATCTATTGGCCAGCTGATCTCGTATGACCTTTTGATAGTAAGCGCTTAGATGTTTCTTTTTCTGCCTTAGCGCATCGATTTCGGATCTCGTCAGCGGTTCTAAAGCCGACGAGATAACTTGCTTCGTTGGCGGTGAGGGCTGGGATGTGTATTCCGAAGATGTCTTTGATTTCATCACCAAAACGTGCCTCCAATAATCGAATATGCTTTTTCAAGGCTCGAAAGTCTTTTGAACGACCTGCATTCACTAGCAAAAGAGTGCCAACAACCTTTCCGCCATTCAGCAGCAAGTAGTTAGCAAGCTCGGCCAATGTGCTGCCCATACTAGTCACATCATCCACAAGCACGTAATGGCCTCCGTGCTGAACAGCCCCTTCAAATGATGGCCTGGAAATCAACCTTTCCATCGGGTCAGCCCCTGTGTGGAAGACCCTTTGCATCTGGACAATATCTGTTTCACTGCTACCATCCAGAAGTTCCGCACACAGTAACGACAACATCAAAGGAAGGGCGTTATCGCCAGCTGCTTCCTTAGCATAAGGTGATACAAATATCGATCCACTTGGAAACTCTCCCTTGAGAGAAACCAGGAAATCAAGAGCCAAATCACTAATAAGACTCAGGGCAGAGTCAGCATCACCTGACTTTGCCGAGCGATAATCAACATGCTGCTTGATATCAATATCGCTGACAAAACAATGGTAATGCTTTGCCTCCTTTGGAAAGGAGTACACCCTATCCATCACAGTGACTCAAAGCTTGCCCCTTTAATTTCCTTTCTGTTTCACACGCTCAATAGCATAGCAACCCCGGCCATTCTCGTCACTTCTGGCCTCCGCCTCTCACAAGCCCGAAGGGCCCCACCCTTCACTCCACCGTGACGCTTTTCGCTAAGTTACGCGGCTTATCCACATCGGTGCCTTTCACCAGCGCCACGTGGTAAGAAAGTAACTGTAGCGCTACCACGTGTAAGACGGGCGACAGCAAACCATAGTGCTCTGGCATCACGAGTACATTCACACCATCACTCGGTTTCACGGCACTGTCACCATCGGCAAACACATACAGCTGGCCGCCACGGGCGCTGACTTCCTGCATATTGGCTTTGAGCTTTTCGAGCAGCTCATCATTAGGGGCCACTACTACCACCGGCATATCCGCATCCACCAGCGCTAACGGCCCATGCTTTAGCTCCCCTGCGGGGTAGGCTTCTGCATGAATATAGGAGATTTCTTTTAGCTTCAGCGCACCTTCCAACGCAATGGGGAAATGGCGGCCACGGCCTAAGAACAAGGCATGCTGCTTATTGGCAAATTGCTGCGCCCACGCCTTAATGCTTGGCTCTAACGCCAGCACTTTTTCAACCGCAATGGGTAAGTGGCGTAGTTCATCTAAATAAGTTTTTTCATCAGTGTCAGCTAACCGCTGTTTTGCTTTGGCTAACAACAGCGTCAGCAAAAATAGCGCGCTCAGCTGAGTGGTAAACGCTTTGGTAGACGCCACGCCAATTTCCGGCCCAGCACGGGTAATAAAGCGCAGCAGGGTTTCACGCACAATGGCAGATTCAGGCACGTTACAAATCGCCAGCGTATGGGCATGCCCCATAGATTTCGCGTGCTGTAACGCAGCCAACGTATCCGCTGTTTCACCGGACTGGGAAATAACCACCACCAACTGGTTAGGGTTCGCCACGCTAACGCGGTACCGGTATTCACTGGCAATTTCCACGTTGCACGGTATGCCAGCGACTTGCTCAATCCAGTACTTAGCCGTCATGCCCGCATAACTAGACGTACCACACGCCAGGATCAGCACGGAATCCACCTGCTCAAAAACAGCGTGCGCCTCAGCACCAAAAATACCTGGCTGCAGCTGACCTGCACCGCTGAGCATTTCTAACGTATTACCTAACGCCTGGGGCTGCTCGAACATCTCTTTTTGCATGTAGTGATTAAACTCACCCAGCTCTACCGCATTCGCAGACAGACTAGAGGTCATCACTTCCCGCTGGGCTGGCTGACCCAGGGCATCTACCAAGGTGATCGATTCACGGGTTAACCGCGCCACATCACCGTTTTCCAGGTACATCATTTGTTGGGTAACGGACAGCAGCGCCGAGGCATCAGAAGCGGCGTAGTGGCCATTATCTGCAATGCCGAGCATTAACGGTGAGCCTTCACGGGCCACGACCAAGCAATCCGGCTCTTCTTCACTCACCACCGCCAGCGCAAACGCACCTTGTAAATGTGCCACGGCGCACTGCACGGCAGAGAATAGATTTTCCGCTGGCTCGCCAACCTGGCCCTTAAAGCAGGCTTGAATAAGGTGGGCGATGGTTTCGGTGTCGGTGTCTGAGGTGAACGCGTACCCCAGGCCCTGAAGCTGCTCACGTAGGGCTTCGTAGTTTTCGATGATGCCGTTGTGTACCACCGCCAAGCCACTGGAAATATGCGGATGGGCATTACGCTCCGCAGGCACGCCATGGGTCGCCCAACGGGTATGGGCAATACCCACCTTACCCACAACACCCTGTTCCGCAACGCGGGCTTCCAGCTCCGCAACACGGCCTTTTGCGCGGGCACGCACCAGCGCACCAGAAGCCGTTAGCACCGCTANNNNAAGCCGTTAGCACCGCTAACCCTGCAGAGTCATAACCGCGATATTCAAGAACCTTTAAGCCCGAAAGCAAAAAGGGCGTACATTCCATTGCGCCCACGGCGCCGACGATTCCACACATACTTATTTATTCCCTACATAAAAACAGCATAAAACGACGATGGCCCATGCGCATACAAGCGGGGCCATCACCTAAAACTCAGG
>NZ_JABUZF010000114.1:0-1212 GCF_014897885.1 Halomonas sp. 3D7M
GGTACTATGAGAAATCCAGGCTAGCTGGCCTACACTGCAGTCATTAAATCTGATTCGATTAAAACGAGTCCGATAAAACAGTCTTCAGTCTTATGTGACCGTTAAGGAGATGCATAGATGAAATCACGTGCCGCCGTAGCACTCGAAGCGGGTAAGCCGCTTGAATTAGTTGAGATCGATGTGGAAGGTCCAAAAGCGGGCGAGGTACTGGTGAAGATGGCAGCGACGAGCGTATGCCATACCGATGCTTATACCCTTTCTGGCGCTGACCCCGAAGGTAATTTCCCAGCGGTATTGGGCCACGAAGGTGCTGGTGTGGTGCAAGAAGTTGGCGAGGGTGTGACCAGCGTTAAGCCGGGTGACCATGTTATTCCGCTGTACACCGCCGAGTGCGGCAAATGTAAATTCTGCCTATCCGGTAAAACAAACCTATGTGGCAGCGTGCGCGCTACTCAAGGTAAAGGTGTGATGCCTGATGGCACCTCGCGCTTTTCACTAGATGGCAAAATGCTGCATCACTACATGGGCACGTCGACTTTCAGTGAGTACACCGTGCTGCCGGAGGTATCGCTTGCGGTGGTCTCCAAAGAAGCGCCGATGGATAAAATCTGCCTATTGGGCTGCGGCGTTACTACCGGTATCGGTGCGGTACTGAATACGGCAAAAGTAGAGCCAGGCTCCACCATCGCCGTTTTTGGTTTGGGCGCGATTGGTTTGGCGGTCATCCAAGGGGGAGTCATGGCAAAAGCCGCGAAGATTATTGCCATCGATGTGAACCCCGATAAATTTGCATTGGCCAAGCAGTTTGGCGCGACTGATTTCGTTAATCCGAAAGACTACAGCGACCCGATTCAGCAGGTAATCGTCGATATGACCGACGGTGGTGTTGATTACTCCTTTGAGTGTATCGGCAATGTTAACGTGATGCGTTCGGCCCTTGAGTGCTGCCATAAAGGCTGGGGGGAGTCGATTGTCATTGGTGTTGCGGGCGCGGGCGAAGAGATCTCCACGCGTCCCTTCCAACTGGTCACCGGGCGGGTTTGGAAAGGCTCTGCGTTTGGTGGTGTTAAAGGACGCAGTGAGTTACCGGGTTACGTCGAGCGCTATATGAATGGTGAGCTGAATATCGACGACTTTATTACCCACGACATGCCGTTTGAGCAAATTAATGAAGCCTTCGAATTGCTCCATGCAGGTAAGAGCATTCGTACC
>NZ_JABUZF010000118.1:0-3745 GCF_014897885.1 Halomonas sp. 3D7M
GTTTTCATGCATTTTCCCTGCGTGGTATTGGCCGGTTTCAGGATCACGGGATTGCCCGCTGCCAGCGCCGCGATGGCCGGATCGAGCAACAGGAGGATCGGCGCATTGAATGGCCCGATCACCAGTGTCACGCCGAAGGGTTCACGTCGGATCACACCGCGCTGGCCGAGCTTTGCCAGCCCCTCAGGGATTTCGACCTCTTCCGGTGCCATCAGCCGGTCCAGATTGTCGCGATAATAGGCGATATTTCCCATCGGCACAGTGATCTCGAACTGCTGTTCGAACGGCGGCTTGCCGAAATCTTGATGAAGTGCTGCACACCAGCGTTCGCGATGTTCAAGCAGCATGCGCTCCATTCTCGCGAGCTGATCTAGCCGCCAGTCGCGTGATTTCGTGCGGTCGCTGAGAAAAGCTGTTTTCTGGCGGTGGAATAGCGTCTCATACGGATTGTTCATATGTCCGGTTCCCCATTAGCGTGCAGGTGTTAACGGTCATTCACTCGACTTCATCCTGTGCTGCGAGGGCCGGTTCAGCTGTCATACCGCTGCTGTACTGTTGTTGTCCGGTGAAGTCGGTCTATTTATTTCCTTCGTTCTTTCCCTCGGCCAGCAGCTTTCCGTTCGACAGTTGTGCCCTGAGCATTGGCATCTTGTTCAAAAGATGGCTCGCTCATCAGAATCGCCCTATTGCCTGATTCCCTGCGCTATCCGGAGCCGTGCCGCACATAGCAGAAATATATGGGCACCTTCTCCAAGTCAAGCGGTGCTTAGCGATTTCTCCTTTCAAGTGTTGCAGTGCCCGCCAGGGGCACATGGTTATAGGATGATTAAAGTAGCTAACCCCAAGAACGACATAAAGCCGACCACATCGGTAACGGTGGTTAAGATGACGGCACCTGATAATGCGGGGTCTATTTGTAACCTTTTCAACACTAAGGGAATCAGCACGCCTGATAAGTTCGCTAGGCTCATATTCACAAAGATGGCCAGCGTAATCACCAGTGTAATCAGCGGATCGCCGAACCACAGGTAGGAAATACCACCAACGACGAGTGCCCACACCAAGCCGTTACTCATCCCCACCCACAGTTCTTTGTTATAGAGCCACTGTTTGTTATTACCGGCGAGCTGGCCGAGCGCTAGGCCGCGTATCACTACCGTGAGGGTTTGGCTGCCCGCAATCCCGCCCATACTCGCGACCACCGGCATCAGGATGGCTAGCGCTACAATTTGATCCAGGACCTCTTCAAACTGCCCAATTACGAAGGCCGCTAAAAATGCAGTGAGCAGGTTAATGCCCAGCCAAATGCCGCGGCTCTTTGCACTGCGCAGTATCGGAGTGAAGACTTCTTCTTCGTCGCTGACGCCCGACATGTGCTTTAACGTCATGTCAGCATCATCTTGGGTGATTTCTAATACATCAGCGGCGTTCAACTGGCCCACTAACAGCCCGTCGCTATCGCAAACCGGAACAAAAGGCAGCTCTTTAGAGCGGAGCAGTGCGGCAGCCTCGCTTACCTTCATCTGGTCATTGAGTGTGAAGGGGGCAACCATGTACTCATCAACGACGCTCTCCTGTGGTTGTTTGACTAGATCAATGAGCGTCAGCGTGCCCAACAGGCGCTTATCCTTGTCGGTAATCATGATCTGTTGCGATTCATCATCCAACAGCTGATGAATACGGATATAGCGCTGTACGGCTTCCAGCGATACGCCCTGTTTTACATTAACCGTTTCTGGGTCCATGTAACGGCCGACCACGTCATCTTCATAAGAATGCAGGTTCTCAACTTGGGCGCGGATCTCTTGATCTAAGCTGGCATAGACGGTCGTTTTGATCTCTTCGTCGGCGACGTCGAGAACTTCAGCCACTTCCTGGGCATCTAGGCCTTTTACGATTTGCTCTACATCGCTGGCAGAAAGGTCTTCAATGTAGTCGGCACGAATATCTTCATCGACTTCGGCGAGTACTTCGCCGAGCAGTGCTTCAGGAATGTACTCCCACAATCGGTCGCGAGTTTTGGTTGGAAAAGACTCGAGCGTGCGCGCAATCGATAAAATATCGAGTTCAGTAAACAGCTCGCTTAGGGCGGCGGTATCTTCCTCATCTAACCGTTTTTGAAGATAGAGCAGTTGCTCCTCTGAATTTGTGTATTTTTCCTCATCGCGCATAGAGCCCGTCCTTATTGGAAGCTTAGTGTTAAAGAAGTGCAAACTCCTGGCGGCTCGCTTTATGAATGTTATAGACAGGTAGGGTTGAAAGCCATGGAGGTACTGTGATGCAAGCACACGGTATACCAGCCCATATCGAGCCCAAGCAGCGCTACAGCTGGAAGTGGCGATCACTTCACTAAACGATGAACTATTCAGTCACACTTAGCTATGAGACGAAGGCTCTGGCCGGGTAGCCAGCCAAAGGGCAATCAGCATTAGTAGGGCCACCACTGCCCCGCTTAACCAGCCAGGCCCGAGTGACCAGACGGTGATTACGGCACTCAACGCTATCGTGCAAACGGCAAAAATCTTAGCGCGCTTGGGTATGGCGCGCTCTTGTTCCCAGGTAACCAGCAGCGGCCCGACATAGTGGCGGGAGCGAATCCAGGCCTCAAAACGTGGAGACCCCCTTGAGGCACAGTAAATAGCGATTAGCATAAACACGGTGGTCGGCAATAGGGGCAGAAAAATGCCTAATACGCCGATGCTAAAACTCATCCCTGCCAGCATTACCCACATGAGGCTGATCAGTCTCATTCTTGCTCCCCAATTGGCACACGGTAATGCATATATTGCCCGTTACGTATGGGATAAGTATGGACTTATATGAAGGCTTTGCCACTCTGCGGGATAGAGCTCGTTGGCTGCTGAACGTTATCTTAAGGCGTTAGGGCGAGAAGAGGGGCTGCAGCGTTACTGCTATTGATAGGCTGCAGCTCTACGTCATACACCTTGGCGATGGTGGCGGGGTCAAGCACTAGGGCGGGCGAGCCGTGAGCAATACGCTGGCCCTGATGTAACAGCCATACCCGATCGGCGTAGGTGCTGGCGAGATTGAGGTCGTGGAGCACGCAGACAATCGCCATATTGTGCCGTTCTGCCCAGGTGCGTAGTTGACGCATTAAGCGCTGTTGCTGGCCGATATCGAGTGCGCTAGTGGGTTCATCCAGCAGTAAAAGCCCGCCATCTTTAGCGGTAGGAGAGCGCCGTGAGAGTAGCTGGCAGGCACCTCGTGCAATCATTACCCGTTGGCGTTCACCGCCAGAGAGTGAAAGTACGCTGCGTTTAGCTAACTGCGTCAGATCTAGGTCATGCAGCAGTTCCGCAATCAGTGCATTGCTGGGGTTGCTGCCTAAGCTCACCAGCTCAAAGGTTTGCCAATCAAAGCCGGGCAACTCTTGCTGGGCGACCAGCGCCCGGCGATTGGCAAGCTCGTTGATTGGCCACTCACTCAGGCGTTTTCCATCCAGATGTAGCTCGCCCTGTTCACAGGGACGAAATCCCGACAGCATGCTGAGTAGTGTGCTTTTGCCCGCGCCGTTGGGGCCAACAATGGCGAGTAGCTCACCAGGGCGAAGGGTGCCGTCCAGCGGCGCGATTGAGGGCGTGGTGGTAAAACCCGCCTGATGTAGAGTTAGCATGCCCGGTTCCGACGCATTAGCAGGTAAAGAAAATAGGGGCCGCCCAGTAGGCTGGTTAACAGCCCGACGGGGATTTCGGCGGGCGCGCCGAGGGTGCGCGCCAGGGTGTCG
>NZ_JABUZF010000118.1:3810-7099 GCF_014897885.1 Halomonas sp. 3D7M
AGCAGCAGGCGATGGCCAGGCCCGAGCCAAAGTCGCAGGCAGTGGGGGACGAGTAAACCAAGAAAGCCAATCACGCCGGTAAGCGCGACGCACAGCCCTACACCCAGCGAGGTAGCAACGACCACGCGGCGTTTTAAGCACGTTGCATCCAGGCCTGCCGCATGGGCGGTAGATTCGCCTAGCTGAAGTAGGTCAAGCTCACGAGCGCTGCGTATTAACAGCCATAGGGCAACAGCAATCAGGGCAAGGGCTACGGCGGTGGTGCGCCACAGAGCGTTGGTAAGCGTGCCCATTCCCCATAAGCTGAGCTGACGAAGTTGCTCGTCGCTGGCAATAAACGCCAGTACGCCGCCTCCAGCGCCTGCTAACGTGTTGATTGCTAAGCCTGCTAGTAGCAGTGACATGACGGCGGCACTGCCACCCCCTTGGCGCTTGGCAATGCCAAACACCACTAAGCAAACACTAAGCGCACCGAGAAAGCCCGCTGCAAACTGGCCATAGAGGCTACCGGCAGCGCTGTCCTGAAATAGCACAATCCAAAGTGCTACAAATAGCCCTGCACCACTGGCAAGGCCTAATAGCGTTGGGTCGGCCAATGGGTTTCTAAATAGCCCCTGCATGGCGGCACCACTGCCCGCCAGCATCGCCCCCACGGCAACCCCCAGGAGCAGGCGCGGTAGGCGTAGCTGCCACCACACTTGGACACTGAGCTCATCTGCGCTGCCATTAACGAGTGCCCAGGGCGACACACCTAACGCGCCTGAAGCAGCACCCCAGCCAAGGGCGATCAATAACGCCAGGGTAAGGCCACTTAACACCCGTGCTGTTCGACTAAGCGGTAACAAGGGACGATAACGATCATGGGAAGCGCTGGTGATCATCGGCTGACCTGCTCTGTGCCCAGCAGTGCTTCAATGTTCTGGCGCAAGGTAAATAGCTGCTCAGGCGTGCGAGGGCCAAAACCGAGCAGGGCCTGATCATCAATCACAATAAGCCGCTGTTCGCGTCCTGCGGGCGTTAAGCGCATACCCGGTAACTGCCATAGCGCATTTTCACCGCCCAGCGCGTCTAACCCCCGTTGGGACATAATCACCAGTGCGGGTGCTTCTTTTGCCAGCGCCTCTGCCGCAACGCTTTGATAGCCCGCCATATCGCCAAAAGCATTGTCGAGGCCAACGGCATTCAAGGCTATATGGGCGGCGGTGTCGCTGCCGGCAACCCGCGGTGTTAGGCCACTATGGTGAAGAATAAACATCGCACGCGTATCCGGCAGCGGGGGAAGAGCCGCCAAGCGCTCAAGCGTTGCGGTGAGTGAGGCTGCCAACTCGTCACCCCTTTGTTGGCGTTGCGTGTGCTGAGCCACCGTGCGGACTTTCTCGGCAATCGAGGAAAGGTCAGCAGGGGCATCAATCACATCAACCGTTACACCCACGGCCTCTAGCTGTTCCAACACTTCTTTCGGGCCGGAATGTCCCGCGGCTAACACACGGTCCGGCGCCACTGAGAGTACGCTTTCTGCCGACAGCTGGCGCAGATAGCCTACCGAGGGCAGTGCGGCCATTTCGGGCGGGTGGAGCACCGTATCATCGCGGGCAACGACCTCGATATCCGCGTCAAGCGCGGCGATGATTTCAGCGATATCGCCGCCCAGAATGACCCAGCGTTCGTTGGCTAGCGCCCCGCCAGTGGTTAGCCAGCCAATCAGTAGCGCGGCAAGCGAGTGGCGTGCGAAGCGTGTGACATTCATGCCACGGCCTCTTGGTTGCCGAGTTCATTCAGCAACTGCCGCCACTCGGGCCGCTCCACGCGACCTTCCTGGCGCTCAGCGTAAATTTGCAGCACCAAAGAACCCTCTGCATCAAAGGCTTCTACACTGGTGACGCCACCGTCGCGGTTAGGCTTGCTGACCTGCCACACTTGCTCAATGGCAGTGTCATTAAGGTGCAGCGTGAACTGCTCGCCAAACAGGTTCAGCCAGCCGCGGGCGCGCTGAGGTTCAGGTAGCGTGCCCGTGCGAATTTGCACACAGCCAGGACTGGCTACGAACAGCATCAGTGGCAGTGTGCGCTGACTGGCTTTGGTTAACAGATTTTCCAGGGCATCGACGGGCAGCGCGCGAGTATAACGGCCTTCCATTAGCTGGTTGGCTTCAATGCGCTCTAGATGGTGGCGCTGGAGCAGGGCGAAAAATTGGTGCACATCGCGCATCGCCGCCCATTCGCTGGCGAGTGTCGGCGCTTCAGGAAGAGCACGCTTTAAGCGGGGCACACTTTGGGTAAACGCGGGGGTATCTAGGGTGCCTAGAGCAGCTAATGCGCCCCATGGGCGGGGCAGCGGATTTTCCAGCGCAAAGCTTTTGTGAATGGCGCAGCCATGCTGATTGAAAATTTGCAGGCTCCAGCGCCACTGGCCTTGTTCACTCTCCGTTGGCAGGGGGGCATGAATAGGGTCGCGGATTAGGCAAGCCCAGTGCCAATGGGAATACAGCAACCGTAAATCTAGGCCACCTGGGTCAAGCAGCAAGCCGGTTTGCGGCCCACCGTCTAGGTCAGGGTAATCACCGGTTTGCTCAAGCACGGCTAAACGGGAGCGGGTGAGCGCTTTGACTCGGCCTAACAGGGGGAGGCGCGCCGCAAGGTCTTTCGGCGCGAGGGGCAGCGTCCATAC
Source organism: Halomonas sp. 3D7M (assembly GCF_014897885.1). Taxonomy (NCBI): domain Bacteria; kingdom Pseudomonadati; phylum Pseudomonadota; class Gammaproteobacteria; order Oceanospirillales; family Halomonadaceae; genus Halomonas; species Halomonas sp. 3D7M. The sequence continues at coordinate 6,478 of NZ_JABUZF010000118.1, forward strand.
GTCACGGCCTAAGCGCGCGGCCTGAAGTTCGCCTTCACTGATTGATAAGCGCTCGGCAATATCAATCGCTGGCAGGCGAGGCTGTGCTGCTCGTGCTGCGTCAAAGGCTTCAAGAATTGCGATCTGCTGGGACTCAATCATACGTCACCTCTAGGCTTAACATTGCAAGGAGTTACCACTGCCAGTTGAGGGTGGCGAACAGGCTACGTCCGTCGCCCAGACTGCCATCGGGCCGATACCATACTTTGTCGCCGAGGTTGGCGAGGCGCAGCGCGGTATCAATAGCGGGGGTGATTTGCCAAGCAAGGTGGATATCGTGCAGCCCATAGCCTGGCAGGCGTTCATCGTCGCCCTGTTTGTCGAACGCCTGAGCAAAGCGACTTTGCCAGCCGACCCGTACAGTGCCGTTATAAAGCGCAACGTCACTGCCCAGCGTCATTTCCAGAGGTGTTTGGCTACCCAGGGCCTCACCGCTGTCGCGATCTTTGCCGGATACCTCTGAAAGACCTACAAAGCTGGTCAGCAGCGGGAATGCGCTAGGTTGCCAAGTAAGTCGGGCGTCATAGCCCCATAGCTGAGCACGCTGCACGTTTACGGCCTGAGTCGTGCCCGCCATGATATC
>NZ_JABUZF010000121.1:0-19049 GCF_014897885.1 Halomonas sp. 3D7M
GCGCCGAAGCAGGCAAGTTTGGTTTGACGGTGGCACTTTTTTCATTGGTGTTCGTTGTAGTGCCCCCCTCAAACCCCGCTTTCTTTTTTTGCGCTTATGTTGCGATTGTTCTGACGCATTGGTTAGCACCATGGCTAATGCTTGGGAATCGCACAACTAATTGAGGTGACATGTCTATGGCCGCAGGAAACGAAGTCTCAACGACTTACTATATCCAGCACCACTTGCAGAACCTAACCTTTGGCAAGCATCCAGAAAATGGTTGGTCGCTGGCACATTCGGCAGAAGAAGCGAGTGAGATGGGCTTTTGGGCTATCCATCTGGATACCATGGGCTGGTCCATTGCGATGGGTTTGTTGTTTATCTGGCTTTTCCGTAAAGCGGGTAAAATGGCAACCACTGGCGTGCCAGGCGGACTGCAAAATGCCGTAGAGATGGTGTTTGAATTTGTTGAAGATATGATCAAAGGGGCTTTTAAAGGGCATAACCCGATTATTGCGCCGCTTGCATTAACGTTGTTCGTGTGGATTCTGTTCATGAACACGCTGAAAATTATCCCGGTCGACTATTTCCCAATGTTGTTCAGTAAACTGGGCGTCGATTACATGAAGATTGTGCCGACTACTGATGTTAATGCCACATTGGGGCTAGCACTGGGTGTTTTCGGTCTGATTCTTTACTACAGCTTCAAGGTGAAAGGCATTGGCGGCTTTGCCAAAGAGCTTTCATTGACACCTTTCAACCATTGGGCCTTGATTCCTTTCAATTTGCTGCTTGAAATCGTTGCCCTACTTGTTAAACCGTTCAGTTTGGCGATGCGTCTTTTCGGCAACATGTTTGCCGGTGAAGTTATTTTTATCTTGATTGCTATGCTGCCGTTCTGGGCAATCTGGGTACTCGACGTGCCGTGGGCGATTTTCCACATCTTGATTGTCGTTCTTCAGGCATTCATTTTTACCGTATTGTCAGTGGTGTATTTAAGCGCTGCGCACGAGCATCACTAAGACGTGCTGCTTGTTAGAGATTAACCCTTAACATCAACCCTCAACCTTGACCTTTAACTTGAAAAACTAGGAGCATTACCATGGAACTAATCTACATTGCTGCCTCCATCATGATCGGCTTAGGCGCTCTGGGCACCGGTATCGGTTTCGCTATCCTCGGTGGCAAATTGATCGAATCTACGGCTCGTCAGCCGGAGCTTGGTGACCAACTTCAAACCAAAACCTTCCTAATGGCTGGTCTGCTGGATGCTGTACCGATGATCGGTGTTGGTATCGCGATGTACCTGATCTTCGTTGTTGCCGGTTAATGACAGCTTAGCCGGGCGGCAGTCCCGCTCGGTTTTGTTTCACTCCGGTCGCCACGAACTTGTCAGAGGTACATCCCTGTGAATATCAACATGACGCTTATCGGGCAGACGATCGCCTTCGCGATCTTTGTCTGGTTTTGCATAAAGTATGTGTGGCCTCCGATCAGCAACGCGCTTCACGAGCGTCAAAAGAAAATTGCTGATGGCTTAGACGCAGCCAGCCGTGCTACTCGCGATCTTGAGCTTGCTCAAGAACGTGCAGAGCAAACGCTGCGTGAAAGCAAGGAGCAGGCTTCTCAAATCCTCGAGCAAGCCAATAAGCGCTCTGCTCAAATGGTTGAAGAAGCACGCGAACAGGCCCGCGCCGAAGGCGAACGCCTCATGGTTAGTGCACGTTCTGAAATTGAGCAAGAAGTTAATCGTGCAAAAGACGAGCTTCGTGCCCAAGTTTCTCATCTTGCCATTATTGGTGCCGAGCGTGTGCTAGAAGCTTCGGTCGACGAGAAAGCACATCGCAAGTTACTTGATGAGCTTGCTGCTGAACTGTAAGGAGGTGACCCATGGCGGAATTACTTACCGTCGCTCGTCCTTACGCTAAGGCGGCGTTTGAATACGCGCGTGATCATAAGGCGCTTGATAGCTGGACCCAAGCGCTTGGTTTTTTAAGCGCTGCGGTAGCTGACAGCGATCTACGTCGTCTGTTGGGTAGTCCAAAACTTGAAAACGACAAAAAGGTAGCGCTGCTTTCGGATATGTTGCCCGAAAAGCAGGAAGACCTGTCGCGGTTTTTGGATACCCTGGCTGACCAAGGTCGTTTGTTAGCACTGCCCTTCATTGCTGAACAATTCGAGTACTTACGTGCCGAACATGAACAGCGTGTTGATGTGACGGTTACGTCAGCTTATAAGCTGACTGCCGCACAGCAGACCAAGCTAGCGAACGCGCTTAAGAAACGTCTGAATCGCGAAATCTCCATTACTACTCAAGTGGACAAGACGCTTATTGGTGGTGTCATCCTACGTGCTGGCGATACCGTTATTGACGGTTCGGTACGTGGTCGATTGAACCGCCTTTCCGAAGCGCTGACCGCTTGAGTCTGAGGGACATGGCATGCAGCAACTGAATCCTTCCGAGATCAGCGACATCATCAAGCAGCGAATTGAGAAGCTTGACGTCGCATCCGAAGCCCGTAATCAGGGCACCATCGTCAGCGTTTCCGACGGTATCGTGAAAATTCACGGCCTCGAAGACGCGATGTTTGGTGAAATGATTGAATTCCCTAACAGCATTTTTGGCATGGTACTGAACCTGGAGCGTGACTCCGTTGGTGCCGTTGTCTTGGGTGACTACCTGCAACTTCAAGAAGGCATGACCGCTCAGTGTACGGGTCGTATCCTAGAAGTGCCGGTAGGCCCTGAGCTGGTAGGTCGTGTGGTCGATGCGTTGGGTAATGCCATCGACGGCAAAGGCGATATCAACGCCAAAATGACTGATGCGGTAGAAAAAGTAGCGCCTGGCGTTATTACCCGTCAGTCCGTTGACGAGCCGATCCAAACAGGTTTGAAGTCCATCGACGCCATGGTGCCAATCGGTCGTGGTCAGCGTGAGCTGATCATCGGTGACCGTCAGATTGGTAAGTCTGCCATTGCTATCGATGCGATCATCAACCAGAAAGGCAAAGGCGTTACTTGTGTTTACGTGGCGATTGGTCAGAAGCAGTCGACCATTGCTAACGTGGTACGCAAGTTAGAAGAACACGGCGCTCTGGAACACACCATCGTTGTGGCTGCTGGCGCTGCTGATCCGGCACCGATGCAGTTCTTGGCCGCTTATTCTGGTTGTACCATGGGTGAGTACTTCCGTGACCGTGGTGAAGACGCACTGATCGTTTATGATGATCTTTCCAAGCAGGCTGTGGCTTACCGTCAGGTATCACTACTGCTGCGTCGTCCGCCTGGTCGTGAGGCCTATCCTGGTGACGTTTTCTATCTCCACTCACGTCTGCTAGAGCGCGCTGCGCGCGTTAATGCTGATTACGTTGAGAAGTTTACTAACGGTGAAGTAAAAGGCAAAACCGGTTCTTTGACCGCACTGCCGATTATCGAAACCCAAGGTGGAGACGTTTCTGCGTTCGTTCCGACCAACGTTATCTCGATCACCGATGGTCAGATCTTCCTGGAAACCAACCTGTTTAACTCCGGTATTCGTCCGGCGATTAACGCAGGTCTATCGGTTTCTCGTGTTGGTGGTGCTGCGCAGACCAAAATTATCAAGAAGCTGGGTGGCGGTGTTCGTCTAGCCTTGGCTCAGTACCGTGAGCTAGCGGCGTTCTCGCAGTTTGCTTCTGATCTTGATGAAGCGACCCGTAAGCAGCTTGAGCATGGTCAACGCGTTACCGAACTGATGAAGCAAAAGCAGTACTCGCCGATGTCAGTGGCGGAAATGGCGCTGTCTCTGTACGCCGCTAACGAAGGTCACCTGGATGATGTGAGCGTCGATAAAGTGCTGGACTTCGAACGTGCTCTGCACGATTACATGAAGTCTGAGCACAACGATCTGCTCGATAAGATCAACCAGACCGGCGACTACAACGGCGAGATTCAGGACGGCTTGAAGTCAGGTCTCGAGAAGTTCAAGGCGACTCAGAGCTGGTAATGTCCGGCCCGCCTGCGGGCGGGCTTGCATGCTTTCTGAGAGCCACGAACGAAGGGTAGATCGCTATGGCAGCTGCAAAAGAGATACGCACCCAGATCGGGAGCATTAAAAATACGCAGAAGATTACCAGCGCCATGGAAATGGTAGCTGCATCTAAAATGCGTAAAGCACAAGATCTGATGAAGGCTGGCCAGCCGTATGCCAAGCAGATTCGTAATGTGGTAGGCCACATTGCTGACGCAAACCCCGAATACAAGCACGACTACATGGTCGAGCGGAGTGAGGTGAAGCGCGTTGGTTATATTGTGGTATCTACTGACCGCGGTCTGTGTGGTGGCTTAAACGTCAACCTGTTTAAGGCAGTGGTGAAAGATGCCGTTGTCTGGAAACAGCAAGACGCTGAGCTAGACTTCTGCGCCCTCGGCTCTAAAGCCGGCGCCTTTTTCCGCAACTATGGAGGCAACCTGGTTGCTGCCAAGAGCGGATTAGGAGAGTCGCCGACTGTCGAAGGACTGATCGGTAGTATAAAGGTCATGTTAGAAGCGTACGACGCAGGACGTCTTGACCGCTTGTTTGTGGTGTATAACGAATTTGTTAACACCATGACGCAGCGGCCCGTCGTACGTCAGCTTCTTCCGTTGTCGTCCGATATGGGCGAAGACGTGAAGCATGACGAAGAAAACGCCCGTCCCGGAAGCTGGGACTACCTGTATGAACCGGATGCCAAGGCGTTGCTAGACAGCCTGTTGGTTCGATTCATCGAATCACAGGTGTATCAGGCGGTAGTCGAAAACGGTGCGTGCGAACAGGCCGCCCGAATGATCGCTATGAAGAGTGCCACTGATAACGCGGGCAACCTGATCGACGATCTGGAGATGGTATACAACAAGGCCCGTCAGGCCGCCATCACCCAGGAAATTTCCGAGATCGTCGGCGGCGCTTCTGCCGTATAACGCCTAGGGAGCTAGCTATCGCAAAGGTAGCTCCCGGCAGACAGGTTTCATTTGCAGGTTTTTGAGAGGAACCAAGATGAGCGGACGTATCGTACAAATCATCGGCGCGGTGATTGACGTAGAGTTTCCGCGGGACTCTGTGCCCAAGGTCTACGACGCGCTGAAGGTCTCTAATGCTGAGACCATCCTCGAAGTCCAGCAACAGCTGGGCGACGGCGTGGTGCGCACCATTGCCATGGGCTCTACTGAGGGCTTGAAACGTGGCTTGGACGTGACCGACACAGGTACCGCGATTTCCGTACCCGTTGGTAAGGAAACGCTAGGTCGCATCATGAACGTGCTCGGTGAGCCGATTGATGAAGCTGGCCCGATTGGCGAGCAAGAACGCATGCCAATCCACCGTAAAGCACCAAGCTACGCTGACCAAGCAGCTTCCAATGAGCTGTTGGAAACCGGGATCAAGGTTATCGACCTCGTTTGCCCGTTCGCTAAGGGCGGTAAAGTTGGTCTATTCGGCGGTGCCGGTGTTGGTAAAACCGTTAACATGATGGAGCTTATCCGCAACATCGCCACCGAACACAGCGGCTACTCTGTATTCGCCGGTGTAGGTGAGCGTACGCGTGAGGGTAACGACTTCTATCACGAAATGACTGAGTCCAACGTTATCGACAAGGTATCGCTGGTTTACGGTCAGATGAATGAGCCGCCCGGCAACCGTCTGCGTGTTGCGCTGACCGGCCTAACCATCGCTGAGAAATTCCGTGATGAAGGCCGCGACGTTCTGCTGTTCGTCGATAACATCTATCGTTACACCCTGGCGGGTACTGAAGTATCTGCTCTGTTGGGTCGTATGCCATCTGCGGTAGGTTACCAGCCGACGCTGGCTGAAGAGATGGGCGTTCTGCAAGAGCGTATCACCTCTACTAAAACGGGCTCTATCACGTCTGTACAGGCCGTTTACGTACCTGCGGATGACTTGACTGACCCATCGCCGGCGACGACCTTCTCGCACTTGGACGCCACCGTTGTATTGGCACGTTCAATTGCAGAGCTTGGTATTTATCCTGCGATTGATCCGCTGGACTCTACGTCGCGTCAGCTAGATCCGCTGGTCGTTGGTGAAGAGCACTACAATGTAGCACGTGGTGTACAGAACGTTCTGCAGCGTTACAAAGAGCTGAAGGATATCATCGCGATTTTGGGTATGGACGAATTATCTGATGAAGATAAGTTGGCTGTATCTCGTGCGCGTAAAATCCAGCGCTTCCTGTCGCAGCCGTTCTTCGTCGCTGAGGTATTCACTGGTTCGCCCGGTAAGTATGTTTCTTTGAAAGATACGATTCGTGGCTTCCAGGGCATCCTCGCGGGCGAGTACGACAACCTGCCGGAACAGGCCTTCTACATGGTAGGCTCCATCGACGAAGCTGTCGAAAAAGCCAACCAGATGAAGAAGTAATCCCGTCCATTAGGGGGATTCGCTATGGCGAATAGCTTCACTTGCAATATCGTCAGCGCTGAAGATTCCATCTTCTCAGGTACTGTCGAGATGGTGGTAGCTGCAGGGATTATGGGTGACCTCGGCATTTTGCCGGGGCACACCCCGCTGCTGACCGAGCTTCAACCGGGCCCGGTTCGCGTGATCCACGATGGTGGCAAGGAAGAGCACTTCTTTGTCACGGGTGGCTTTATGGAAGTACAGCCCACCACTGTTACGATCCTGGCAGATGCAGCGACGCGTGCTAGTGACCTCGACGAGGCCGCTGCTGAAGAAGCGCGTCAGCAGGCGTTGAAAGCCTTTAATGAAAAGTCATCGGAGCTGGATTATACCCGTGCTGCCGCTGAACTTGCCGAAGCCGTTGCACAGCTGCGAACGATTCAGCAGCTGCGCAAAAAGGCGGGTAAAGGCTAAGACACGCGCTAGCGTGCATAAAGCGCTCCTTGAACCCGAAAGGGTTTAAGGAGCGTTTTTTTTGTCTGGTACTATGAGAAAACGCATTCAGCGTAGGGATGCTCGTCTGTAACACTTCACCTGCACAATATGCGTCTGCACAAAGGGAGATAGCGATGTCATTGAACGATGAAACCTTGCAGGAATTAAAAACCGAACTGCTCGACGAGCTGGCCAAGGAAGCGCCTAGTAAATCAGTACTATCTTTGCGTTTGGCCGAAACCCGCTCGGCGGATATCGGTGAAGTGCTTGAAGAGATGATTGAAGACGATGAGGAGTTGCCTGCGGCACTCTGCCTGTTGGATATTCTGTCTGCCGAGCGCGCTGCTAATGTCCTGGGTTATTTACCAGGAGAAAGCCAGCTTGAGGTAGTTGGTAAGCTGTCGGATACCCAGGTGCTTAAGCTTCTTGAAGAGATGGGCTCCGATGAACGGGCGGATTTATTTAATCTCTTAGATGAGGACCGCCGAGAAGCGTTGTTACGCCGTATGGCTCACCAAGAGCGGGAAGATCTTAAACGCCTAGCAAGCTACGAAGAAGGTACGGCTGGCGCCATCATGACCTCTGACTATGTCGCCATAGCCAGTGGCATGACGGTGTCACAAGCTATGATGCGGGTTCGCCAAACGGCCCCAGATGCGGAAACGGTCTACCAGCTTTATGTGCTCGACAGCGATGGGCAGTTGATTGGCACCATGTCACTGCGCCAACTGATGATCGCTCGTCCCGGGGCGTTAGTTGACGACATTATGATTAAAGATGTGATTAGTACGCCTGTGGATGAAGAGCAGGAAGAAGTCGCTCGTATTGTTGCCCGCTACGATTTATTGGCACTGCCGGTGTTAGACGCCGAGGGACGCATGGTTGGCATCGTCACCCACGATGACGCCATGGACGTTGCTGAATCTGAAGCCACAGAAGATATCCACAAGGGGATGTCTATTGGCCAGTTAGAGGATGGTGTTAGCCGAGTTCCACTGTGGAGTCTTTACCGCAAGCGTGTTACCTGGCTGGTACTGCTGGTATTTGCCAATCTTTTTTCTGGCGCAGGTATTGCCTACTTTGAGGACACGATCGCAGCCCAAGTTGCGCTTGTTTTTTTCCTGCCGTTACTGATTGGTAGTGGAGGTAACGCGGGGGCTCAGGCAGCTACGTTGATGGTACGCGGTATGGCGACTGGCGATATTGGTGTGAAAGACTGGAGTAAGATGCTAGGCCGTGAACTGCTGGTAGCTGGCTCACTGGGCATCACCATGGCAATTGCAGTAGCACCTATCGGGATTTTTCGTGGCGGTGAAGCAGTTGCCATCATCGTGGCGTTAAGCATGGTGACCATTGTTCTGTTTGGTAGCATGATCGGTATGTGCCTACCGTTTGTACTAGAGCGCTTTAAGGTCGACCCTGCCACTGCTTCAGCCCCGTTGGTGACAACGTTAATTGATGCCTCTGGGGTACTGATTTACTTCACCATTGCCACCGCCATATTAACAAACGTATAGCTTGTTTTAACCCAATCAGTTTTAAGACAGCTTTAACGCATGGCACTGCTGGCCGCACGGGTAATAAACATAACTTCTACGTGGCCCAGCCACTCTATGTCACTGGCAAGTGCCTTTAGTTGGCTGGCTAAGCACTGGGGGGGCTGGTGTACGGAATCGCCAATAATCAGCGATACCGATACTTTATCGTCTAAATAGTGGAGCTGCAGCTCGGTTAATGTGCGCCAGACAGGGTGCATATACCAGCGCTCGTTCAGTGCGGCTTCCACTTCGGGCCGCAGCGGAAGGCCGGGGAGACGGCTGGGATCGCCTTCTCCGGCATCATCTTCGGGGTCAACGTGAAAAATAACATCGGTGAGCAACGGAAACTCATGCCGTAAACGTCGACTTACTTCGTTGCCGATTTCATGGGCTTCAGACACGGTGATTTTTGGCCCGACCACCACATGTAAGTCGACCATGACCCAGCCTGCAGACTGGCGGGTACGTAAGTCATGAACACTATCTACTCCTGGGACGCTTTGAGCAACGTTATGCATTTGCCGTTGAACGCTTTCAGGTAGCGCGGTATCGACTAATTCTCTAGCTGACTCCCAGAGTAAATCCCAACCTACTTTGCCAACTAATAAGCCAACAATGATAGCGGCAACAGCGTCTAGCCAGCCCAAACCAAACTGCGCGCCAATTAATGCAACCAAGACCACTGCGGTGGAGAGTGCATCGCTGCGGGAATGCCAAGCGTTTGCTTCCAATAGCTTAGATTTAACGCGTTTAGCAACGCGCATGGTATAGCGAAAAATCCACTCTTTACTGAATAAGGCGATGATTGTAATGACAATAGCCACCATGCCAGGGGCACTGACCTCAGTACCACTAAACAAACGATCAAGGCTAGACCAGGCGATACCACCCGCCACAAAGATCAGTACGCTACCCAGCAGTAGCGTCGTTAGGGTTTCGATACGGCCATGACCATAATGGTGATCATCGTCGGGTTCCTGGCGGCCGTAGTGGATAGCGGCTAGCACAAAACCGTCGGTCACAAGATCTGAAAGTGAATGGATACCATCGGCAATCAGCGCCGCCGAGCCCACCCAAAAGCCGACCACGACTTTAACAATGCTCAACAAGCCATCCAGCCAAGCGCCAATATAGGTAACACGCTTGGCTTCTCGGCTATCTAGCTCATGCTTGGGAACCACTGGCGATTCTACGGTCTGAGTCATGAGGGACCTTGCTGGGCACATACTTCCAATAGATGTCTATTGTAGCGCACAGTGCCTTAGCGCTATACCTTCTTGTGAATTTGCTCGTATGCTGGATGCGGACAATGAATTAAGGGATGTGTATCCTTAGCGCCATTGCGAGCGCATGAATGTCACAAAGCACATAAATATCATTAATAGTTAAGCACGGGATAACCCATGGATTGGTTACAGGTAGTTGTGTTAGCGGTAGTTCAGGGGCTCACAGAATTTTTACCTATATCGAGTTCGGCTCACCTTATATTGGTACCTGTTTTGACTGCCTGGGAAGATCAGGGCCTTGCTTTTGATGTGGCGCTGCATCTTGGCAGTTTAAGCGCCGTTGTGATCTATTTTCGGCATGAAATTGGCAGAATGATCGCTAGCAGCTTGGCCGCACTTCGCGGCCAAGCGGTTAATGATGATGCCATGTTGGCGTTTTGGGTCGTTATTGCCACCTTGCCAGTGTGTATCGTCGGGTTTTTGCTTCACGATGTGATCTCAGGTTACATGCGCTCTACGCTGATCATTGGTGCCAGTTTGATTGTTTTTGGCCTGCTACTTGGTTACGCAGACTGGAAAAAACGCGGCACGCGTAGCGAATACCAGTTGACGTTAAAAGATGTACTCATCATCGGCGGCGCTCAAGTATTGGCACTCATTCCAGGCACCTCGCGCTCAGGCATCACTATTACAGCGGCATTAATGGTGGGGATGAGCCGAGAGGGCGCAGCACGGTTTTCATTTCTACTGTCAATTCCTGTCATTGTGCTGGCGGGTGGCCTTGAGGCAATCAACTTACTGAAAGACCCTCAGCTTATCGATATACCGGCCATGTTAGTAGGTACTTTACTCTCGGGCATAAGCGCCTATGTGTGTATCCACTACTTCCTGGTTGTGATTAAAAAGCTGGGCATGCAGCCATTTGTGGTATATCGGGTGCTGTTTGGGGCTTGGTTGCTATGGTTTTTCCACTTCTAGTTCTTTCCGCGATAGAGGTTTTTCATTGTTAACCCAGTGCGTTTTATTCAAGGAAAAATAAAATGAAGATTAATTCTCGGTGGTTAAAATGTTCGGGATTATTGCTCATTGCTGCTGGGGCATTAATGGGGTGTTCAGAGAATGATCGGCCTTTAGATACCCCTGTTCGCTTTGAAGGCGGTATTTTTGGGACGTTTTACCAAGTCACCATTGCGGACCCGCTAACCCAAGGCGAGGCGAATGCACTGGAAGAAGGTTTCCTAGCGGAGCTCAACGACGTTGATCAAGCGATGTCGACTTACCGCGATGACGCCGAGCTTGTGGTCTTTAATGAGGCTCCCCTTAATGAATGGCAACCGCTGTCTAACGAGTTAATTGAAGTGCTTGCGATTAGCCACTCGGTATCAGAAGCAAGCAACGGCGCGTTTGATATCACCGTTGGTGATGTGGTCAATTTATGGAGTTTTGGTCCTGAGGCACGCCCTGAAGAGGTGCCTTCAGACGTGGAGCTTAGCGAACGCATGGCCACGATTGGCTATGATGCGGTTGAAATCGATACTCAGCTTATGCAGGCGCGGCGCTCGCGCGATGTATTTGCTGATTTGTCGGGTGTGGCTAAGGGGCATGGCACCGACCGCGTTGGGGCATATCTGGATCAACAGGGGATTGAAAACTACCTCGTCAATATTGGTGGCGAATTAATTGCCCGTGGATACCGTGACTTAGAAGAGCAAAGCCCTTGGCGTGTTGGCATCGAGGTACCACATAACGGCGTACCAGAAGCACAGCATGTTATTCCTCTTGAAAATATGTCGGTTGCAACATCGGGGGATTACCGCAACTATTTTGAAGTTGATGGTGAACGTTTCTCCCACACTATTGATCCTCGCACCGGTCGGCCGGTTAAGCATCAGTTAGCGTCCGTGTCTGTTTTTCATCCCTCTAATGCATGGGCCGATGCGTGGTCCACGGCTATCTCAGTCGCAGGTAGCGAAGAAGGGATGCAGATGGCAATTGAGAATAACCTCAATGTATTGATGTTAGTGAAAGAGAACGATCATTGGCGAAGCGTGGCCAGTCCCGCCTTCGTGGAATACTTCGATGAAGCGCTTATAGATGAACTGGGTATTGAAGCCTGGGAAGCTCCCGCCGCCAACCGCTAAACCGTTACAGGTGACTAAAATGCAAGACCTTGATGTCGTTATCCTCGCCGCTGGAAAAGGCACACGTATGCGCTCACAAACACCAAAAGTGCTGCATACGCTGGCAGGCAAATCGATGGTGCAACATGTGTTAGATACTGCCAATGGCCTTACGCCGACTCGCACGCATGTCGTGATTGGCCATGGTGCTGACCAGCTACGCGAAGCGTTAGCAGAGAGCAATGTAACGTTTGCGGTTCAGGAAGAGCAAAAAGGTACTGGCCATGCGGTTGCTCAAGCGCAATCTCAATTAGGTAATGGGAACGTGTTGGTTCTGTATGGTGATGTTCCTATGATCCGCCGTGAATCACTGATGGCACTTCTCAGCCACGTTGATGAGCAGCATATGGGGCTGCTAACCGTTACGTTGGAAGATCCGTCTGGTTACGGACGCATTGTTCGCAATGATGACGGTGAGGCAGTGGCTATTATTGAGCAAAAAGATGCCAGTGCCGACCAGCTTGCCATTACCGAATGCAATACCGGCATCATGGCGATGACCAGTGCTCAGCTTAAACGGTGGCTACCACAGCTGTCTGCCGAAAATGCTCAGGGCGAGTACTACTTGACTGATGTGATTGCGATGGCGGCAAATGAAGGCATCAAAGTGTGTACTGCCCAGCCAGCCAGTGCAGTAGAAGTTGAAGGCGTGAATAACCGTTCACAAATGGCTCGTTTAGAGCGCGCTTATCAACTGCAGCAAGCTGAGACGTTAATGGCCCAAGGCGTTGCATTGGCCGACCCGGAAAGAATTGATATACGCGGTAAGCTCACCTGTGGTCATGATGTGTTTATCGACGTGGGCTGCGTGTTTGAAGGTGACGTAGAGCTGGGTGAAGGGGTGCGGGTTGGGCCTTACTGCGTGATTAAAAACAGTACGATTGGCGCTGAAAGCGTTATCGACAGCCATAGTGTGATCGACACAACCGTCGCTGCTGGTTTGAACCAAGTTGGCCCCTTTGCACGGCTACGCCCTGGCACACGCCTAGCAGTCAAAGCCAAGGTAGGAAACTTTGTTGAAACCAAGAATGCTGATGTTGGTGAAGGGAGTAAAATCAATCACTTAAGCTATGTTGGTGATGCCCATTTAGGTCGTGATGTGAATGTTGGTGCAGGCACCATTACGTGTAATTATGACGGTGTAAATAAACACCGCACCGAGATTGGTGATAACGCCTTTATTGGTTCCAACACCGCCTTAGTGGCCCCCGTCACGGTGGGTAAAGGAGCGACTATTGGTGCGGGCTCAACCATTTGCAAAGATGTAGCGGAGCATGCATTGGCGGTTACTCGCAGCAAGCAACTAGAAAAAGCAGGGTGGCCGCGCCCCGTTAAAAAAAGCTAACTAGGTTATTTTCTAACTGAATTGTGAGCTTCTAACAGTGCTTTACAAGATGCGGCTATTTGCCGCATCTTTACTTTGATCGCTGCGTTGCAGCACGTAATTAGTGTGCTTATCATCGTGGCGGTCTTTCTTAACCCTGCCAGGATCACTTTACTATGAAACCACCTAACGTCCTTGCAATGCGGCAGTCTACTTGCCGGTTTGCTTGGTTGTTGATCGCGCTATGTTTGTTTGCTTTTCCCACCCTCTCCTATGCCTCTTCTGGTTCTTTAGATCTTACCGCTTCGTTTGCAGGTATTGCCTCTGTTGTCATCTTCGTTCTTGCCTATGCCTTGGTAATGAGCGAAGAATTGATTCATATGCGCAAATCTAAACCAGTCCTGGTGGCCGCTGGGCTTATTTGGGCCCTGGTGGCGTGGGTCTATGTACAAGCGGGCATGCCTCATGAAGCGGAAGCTGCTTTTAAAGAAACGCTGCTTGAATATACCGAACTCTTGCTGTTCTTACTGGTAGCGATGACCTATATCAACGCCATGGAAGAGCGCCGTATCTTTGATGCCCTGCGGGCATGGCTTGTTCGCAAAGGCTTTAGTTACCGTAGCCTGTTTTGGATTACGGGCTGTCTTGCCTTTGGTATTTCTGCCATTGCCAACAACATGACCACGGCGATGTTGATGTGCGCGGTTGTGTTGAAGGTGGCCGAAGGCGATAAAAAGTTTATTAGTCTGTGCTGTGTCAACGTAGTGGTAGCATCAAACGCAGGCGGCGCGTTCAGCCCGTTTGGTGATATCACCACGTTGATGGTGTGGCAGGCGGGTCAGGTACCGTTTGGTGGTTTCTTTGCACTATTGATGCCTGCCATCGTCAACTTTATGGTGCCTGCGGTGATCATGAATTTCTTCATCGTTAATCGCCAGCCTGCATCGCTCAAAGAGAATGTCTGGCTCAAACGTGGTGCGCGGCGAATTATCGTACTGTTTTTGATTACTGTGGCGATCTCAGTGCTGTGTCACTCGGTGCTTTATTTGCCCCCGGCGATGGGCATGATGTTTGGCCTTGGCCTACTGCAATTCTTTGGTTACTACTTACGCCGCAGCCTGCCACGCTCCCTGGAGCGCAAGCGTGAGCGTTACTCACGTCGCGGCGACTGGAAGAAGCTGGAGCAACTGGGAAGTGTCGTTCCTTTTGATATCTTCAGCCGTATTGCCCGCTCAGAGTGGGACACGTTGTTATTCTTCTATGGGGTCGTAATGTGTGTTGGCGGCCTGGGTTTCATGGGCTATTTAAGTCTATTGTCAGAAACCCTTTACGGTAGCTGGAACCCGGTGTGGGCCAACGTGGTGTTGGGGATGATTTCAGCGGTCGTTGATAACATCCCAGTGATGTTTGCGGTACTTTCCATGGCACCGGATATGTCGGAAGGTAATTGGCTGCTGATTACCTTAACCGCCGGTGTGGGCGGCAGTCTGCTTTCGATGGGGTCGGCTGCGGGTGTGGCGTTAATGGGCCAAGCACGGGGTATTTATACCTTTATGGGGCACATACGCTGGGCACCCGCTATTTTGCTGGGCTATGCCGCCAGTATTATGGTTCATCTATGGGTTAATGCAGCGCTGTTTTAAATTAGCGGCTAATTCAGATAGGTAAAACAAACGCCCCTTATCAGTTGATAAGGGGCGTTTTGGTAAAGGCTAGCGGTAGACTTGGCCAGTTTGTCTTCGAGACTATAAATCGTGCCCGGTAATGACTTTGCAAATATCGGCAAAGCTACTGGCCGTTGGCACTGCTGAAGAGGTGACCTGCATCGCGGTTTTATTGCCCATGGCGTGTTGTATATCGGTGGCAGAGATAATACCGCGTACGCTTAATGGTTGATTTTGTTTATGCTCAGTAATCAACAAGTGCTGTTCTGTAAAACGCTCCATGGAAAGCACAAGGTCTTCAATCGTTAATGAGTTAAGTTGCTCAAAGGGCATCGCACTAAGTTTTTGCCAGGGCGTCATAATCATATCGGCTGTAATTTCCGTACGATCAAGGTTTCTCTGCTGCATCGCCAAGTTAATGCGCCGTGTTCCAATGACTTCTTTGGCGGTGAGCACGCCAATGCAGTGGTTTGCTTTGTCGAGAACAAACAATAGGCGAACACCGCCATGGCGCATTTTTAAATGGGCATCGTCGATGGGCGTATCAGCGGACACTGACTGAGGCGTGACTTGAGTAAAATCTGTTAGCACTGATAACGCAGGGCTTTCAGGTGTTAACTGTTTTGCTGTTGGCGTAATAAGCAGTGGCGTTTCACCAAACTGGATCAGTGGTTTGGGGGAGTGGACGAGCATATTCATTCAGGGAATCTCCGTTATGTGAATAGATAGGTCGTTAATGGCATTGCCTATCTTGTACTTTCACACTTGCACGGAATTCTTATGGGAATCTTAACAGCTCTCTTATGGCCGATTATTTTTTGGCTGACGCTGTGTTAGGGCGTGCCTGCCCAAGGTTACTCGCACGCGAAGCCCGCCGCTAGGGGCATGATCGAGCTGTAAGACGCCTTGATGGCGTTTGACCAAGCGCTCGACAATCGATAGCCCCAATCCCGCACCAGCACTAGTCCCTGCACGTTGGAAGCGCTCCATCACCCGGCTGCGTTGCGCTGTAGGGATACCGGGTCCTTGATCATCAACAGTGACGATAACGTCTGCCGCCGATGCCTCAAGCGTGACCGTGATAGCACCTTGCACAGGCGAGTGTTGAATGGCGTTACCCACCAGATTTTGTACCAGTGTTTCGATAGCGCCGGGTTCTTCTTCTATTGCCCAGTTAGCTGAGTCATCCGCATCCAGTAACAGCTGTTGATGTCGCTCTGCGGCTAGCGGAGAGAGCTTTGCCAACGTTTCGCGCGTTTCATGTAAGACATCGGAACAGCGATACTCGGGTAACGGTTCTTCTTCGGGGTCTAGGCGTGCCAGGGTTAATAGCTGAGAGACTAGCCGCGTTGAACGGGCTACGCCGCTGCGTAAGTGGTGCAGGGCTTCCTCTCGGTCATCGGCGTTATCAGCAGTGAGCGCATTTTGCGCATGCAAATCAAGTACTGCCAAGGGGGTGCGTAGCTCGTGGGCCGCATCGGCAATAAAGCGCTTTTCGCGAATACGCAGTTGGCGTAGCCGTTCCAACAGCCGGTTTATGGCGCCAGAAATGGTCTCCAGCTCTAGGGGAAGAGGATGAAGTGTCAGCGGTTTTAGGTGGTGGGGATCGCGGGTGCGGATTTGCTCTGCCATTCGCGATAAAGGAGCGAGCCCCCAGCCGATCGACCACCAGAGTAATAGTGTCAGTAACGGTAGGCCAATAAGATCAGGTAATAAGGTGCGTAGTGCCACTGCACTGATCAGTTCACCACGCGCGTCCTCGCGCTCGCCCACCACCACGCGTTTGTCTGTGCCAGTAATTTCCAGGACGTAAATGCGCCAGTCATGCTGATTCACCGACAGCGTTGAATAACCCGGTGGTTGCTGGGTAAGCGGCGTGTCGGGGGCGCTGGCGGAACGCAGCAAAAGGCGGTCGCCTTCCCAAAGCTGAAACGCCAGCTTGGTTTCATAGCGATGGCCTGCAAAACGGTTATCGGATTGCTCGGCACGTAGCAGCGCGCCTTCCACGCTATTTAATAAAAGCGTACGGTCGCTATCAGGCAGTGGTGCCTGTAGAAGCCCTTCTAGCAAACGGGCATTTTGTGCCAGGCTGGCATCATGAAGTTCTTCAATCTCATGGGCAGCATAGCGATAGCTAATAAAGCCAATCACTAGCATGCTCGCGCCAAACACAAGCAGCGCAAGCCCCAAGGTGCGCTGACGAATAGAGTTCATAGGCTTGCCTGGTGCCATTTAATCATCACGATTTATCCATGACATAGCCGATCCCTCTCACAGTGCGGATGACCTCAGGAAACAGCTTTCGCCGTAAATGGTGGATATGCACTTCGATAGCGTTGCTTTCGACATCCTCCTCCCAACCGTAGACTAATCGCGTTAAGGTATCGCGGGTGAACACACGGCCTGGGTGGCTCATAAACTCCTGCAGTAGCGTTAGCTCACGGCGCGAAAGTGTGATCACTTGATGTTGATAACTCACCTGTAAGGTCTGCGGATCCAAACTAATCCCACGACAGCTGAGCAAGCCGCTGGCTTGTCCTTGGCTACGGCGCAACAAAGCACGCAGACGCGCTTTTAATTCTGCTACTTCGAAAGGTTTAGTGAGGTAGTCGTCGGCACCCGCATCCAATCCTTCAATACGGTTATCCATCGCATCGCGGGCGGTCAGAACCAAAATTGGCAGTTGGCTGCCATGCTGCCGAATAGCGCGCAGCACTTCCATTCCATCAATCGTCGGTAAACCAAGGTCTAGGATGACCGCATCAAAGGGTTCATTTTTAAGCGCATGAAGCGCGTTATTGCCATCGGCTAAATGATCTACCGTATAGTGCTCAGGTTTCAGCGCCATACGAATCCCCAACGCCAAACTAGGGTCGTCCTCAACCAGTAAAATGCGCATATCGATGGATGACTCCTTTCATTCACGGCGGGCTACTCAGGAACGTAACATGACACGTCATTCTTCTTTCGGCCACCGCTCCTTAGCCTGCGCAGTAATGCAGTGCCCACCTGAACAACGGCGTGAAGCATTACTGCATTTAGCTGCGGTGCATGATCCTACGCAGCAGCCTGCATTACAGCATGCCTTATCAACGATAAAAGCTGGCTGTGACGCTGTTTGGCAGGGCCTTTGGATAGCCACCCAAGCGGGCCATATCGAAGCCGCCGCCTGGGTACAGCCATTGGCTAATCAAACGGCTCAGCTTTGGCTGCCCAGGCAACCTAATTCGGCAACTGATGCGCTGTTGAAAGCCTTGCAGGGCTGGGTAAACGAGCAGCCGATAGCGCTATGTCATGTGGTGTTATCTGACGATGTGACCCACTGGGAAACGCCACTAGTCGCCCACAACATGCGGGTACTTGCCACCCTGGAGCACCTTATGTGGCCGTGCCAAACCGTTCAATCGCTCGCTAACCTGCTAACGCTAAGCCCCTTTGCTGAATTGTCTCCCGCACAACAGCGGGCGCTGGTAGCGAACGTTAGTGAAGGCTCGTTAGACTGCCCAGGGCTTCGCGAAGCGCTCACCATTGACACCTTGCTTGCTGGATTTTATGACCAAGCGCCGCAGGCACCAGAGCACTGGTATCAAGTGCGGCATCAAGGGAAAACCGTCGGCGTGCTATTACTTGCGCCTAACCATACGACCCAGCGCTGGTCATTGCAGTTGATGGGGCTGTTGCCTGAGTGGCGCGGCGGGGGAATGGGCAAGGCAATTATTCAACAAGCGCAGGCGTTGGCTAGCAAGGCGGGAGCCAGTGACATCACGCTCACTGTTGATGCGCAGAATATCCCCGCAAAGCGTGTATATGCTCAGGCAGGGTTTACGCGTTATGCTCAGCAGCGTTTACTGGCTTGGTGTTAACTAGGTGATCGTTGGCACCTTTTTTAAACTGCTGAATAAAGCACAGAGTACGGCATAGGTTGAATTGCCGCGCTTAGTAGCATTTTCTTACGCTTAGCGTTCTCGGTATACTAATGCGATATGCACGTCTTGGCGTCTCGGTTGCCGCAGGTTGATGATGTCGCTGCCGCGCGCAGGGGTTAAGCACAAAACGTTTTATGACAAAACTCAAGAGGTGGTGAGAGTGAAATCTAAGCTGATCATGAGCGGGCTGGCGGCCCTAGGCGTCATGGCAGGCACATCCGGTGCTTATGCCCAAGACGCAGCACGTGACGCAATCGCTGAGCGCCTAGCGCCGGTAGGTCAACTTTGCTTGCAAGGCCAAGACTGTGGTACCGCAGCAGCACCGGCCGCCGCTAGTGGCG
>NZ_JABUZF010000121.1:19059-26342 GCF_014897885.1 Halomonas sp. 3D7M
GGCCGCCGCTAGTGGCGGCGGCGATGAGATTGATGGCGAAGGTATTTACAACAATATCTGTATGGCGTGCCACGAAACCGGCGCTGCTGGCGCTCCGGTGCGTGCTGATGAAGCCGCATGGGCTGAACGTACTGAGCAAGGCTTTGCCACATTATTAGAGCATGCCATCAACGGTATTGGTGCAATGCCTGCTCGAGGCGGCAACCCCAACCTTTCTGACGAAGAGATGGAAGCGGCGGTGGCTTACATGGTTGAGCCTGTCATGGAAGTTCCCGAGCTAGGTGGCGGTGAAGAAGAAGCGGCTGCTGAAGCGACTGAAGAGGGCGCCAGCGACGATACGGCTGTGGCAGAGGATGCCAGTGCCGATGAAGAGACTACCGACGCTGCAGCTAGCGAAGAAGAAGCAGTCGCCAGTGAAGAAGAAGCTGCTAGTGGTGGCAGCGGTTTAGATGGTGAAGCGCTTTATACCAGTGCTGGCTGTGTTGCGTGCCATGCTGCCGGTGTAGCTGGCGCGCCCAAGATAGGTGATGCCGAAGCGTGGGGCCCGCGTATTGAGCAGGGTACCGATGCGCTCTACCAAAGCGTATTTAACGGCAAAGGCGTGATGCCACCACGCGGTGGTAGCAGTGCCTCTGACGAAGAGATCATGGCCGTTGTCGATTACATGGTCTCAGAAGTACAATAAACAGTTTTTGTAATAATGGCTGTTAAATTTATCCACAGGTGGTTTTTGAAACCCCCTGTGGATATTTTTTTGTGTTTTATTTTCTTCTTAACTTGCCGCTAACCCAACAGAGAACGCAGCCCGGCAATCGCGTCTTGCCCGCGTGCCTGCTTTTTCTCGGGGTCTTCTTTATCGGCGCGTCCCTCCCACTCCAAATCATCAGCGGGCAGTTCGTCTAAAAAGCGGCTGGGCTGGCAGTCCATCAGCTCACCATACGCTTTACGCTGGCGGGCTAGCGTGAGTGTTAGCGTGCGTCTTGCCCGGGTGATGCCGACATAAGCCAAGCGGCGCTCTTCTTCTACCGTCTCCATTTCAATAGCGTTACGGTGAGGCAGCAAGTCTTCCTCTAAGCCCATCAAATAGACATGGGGAAATTCTAGCCCTTTCGAGGCATGCATAGTGAGTAGTTGCACACGGTCGGAGTCGTCTTCTTCGGCCTGCTGCTCAAGAATATCCCGAAGCACTAAACGCGAAATAGCAGCTTCGACGCCATCGGTTTCCGTCGCCGTGGAATCATCAGCATCTTCGGGGTCGCGGTTTAGTGACTTTTCTAGCTGATCAATCAAAATCCAAACGTTGGCCATGCGTCGTTCGGCGACAGTCGGGGCACTGGCGTTTTGGTACAGCCAGGCTTCGTAATCCATATCGCGTAGCATGTCGCGAATGGCCGCGATGGCATCGTCTTGATCCATGCGTTTGCGCACGCCATCAATAAAGTGCGTAAAGCGTGACAGGCGCTCCACGGCCCGAGTCGGCAGCGTTTGCTCTAATCCCAGCTCGTGGCAGGCAGCAAACAGAGAAATAGAGCGTTCTGTTGCATAGTTGGCCAGCTTTTCCAGCGTACCGGGCCCGATTTCACGGCGAGGCACATTCACAATGCGTAAAAAGGCATTGTCATCGGCGGGGTTAATTAACAGCCGCAGATAGGCCATGGTGTCCTTGATCTCGTTGCGAGAGAAAAACGACGTACCACCGGAAAGCTTGTAGGGAATTTGGTAATGCTGCAGCTTGAGCTCTAATAAACGTGCCTGAAAATTACCCCGATAGAGCACCGCAAAATCTCGCCATTCCGCCTTCTCTTTGATGCGCCGAGTCAGCATTTCGCTGGCTACCCGCTCTGACTCCGCCTCTTCATGGCGGTTGACGATGACCCGGATAGGCGCACCATCGCCCATATCCGACCACAGGGTTTTATCGTAAACGTGCGGGTTATTGGCAATTAACGTGTTGGCCGCGCGCAAAATAGTGCCAGTCGAGCGGTAGTTCTGCTCTAGCTTAACCACTTTCAGGCGTGGAAAGTCTTCGCCAAGGGTCACCAGGTTTTCAGGCCGTGCGCCACGCCACGCGTAGATCGACTGATCGTCGTCGCCGACCACGGTAAAGGTCGCCCGCTCCGCCATCAGCAGTTTCACCAACAGGTACTGGGAAACGTTAGTGTCCTGGTACTCATCCACTAGCATGTAGTGGATTTTGTTCCGCCAGCGGGCCAGTGCCTCTGGGTCGCGTTGCAGGAGCACCACCGGCAGCAGAATCAGGTCGTCGAAATCCACCGCGTTATAGGCTTTCAAGTGGCGTACGTAAGCTTCATAAACCCGTGCGGCAAAGTGCTCGTCATCATCCGCGGCAAACGAAAGCGCATCACTGGGCAGCACTAAATCATTCTTCCACGTGGAAATTTTGGCTTGCACAGCGTTGATCTGCTCAGCGTCTACCTGAGCGTCTTTGTTCATCAAATCGCGCAGCAATGCTTTGGCATCTTCCGGGTCGAACAACGAAAAGCCCGGCTTGTAGCCCAGGGTTTTCAGCTCACCACGAATAATATTCAGGCCCAGATTGTGAAACGTCGACACCGTTAGCCCGTGGCCCTCTTTGCCCTTCAGCATTTGCCCAACGCGCTCTTTCATCTCCCGGGCGGCCTTATTGGTAAAGGTAACCGCCGCTATTTTGCGCGCGCTCATGCCACACTCTTGCACCAGATAGGCAATTTTGGTGGTAATAACGCTGGTTTTACCAGACCCGGCGCCCGCCAAGACCAAACAGGGGCCATCGATATAGCGCACCGCTTCCTGCTGGCGCGGGTTTAGCCCTTTGATGCGGCTAAGAATGCTCTTTGGCGGTTGGGGCGTCATGGTGAAGGGTGACCTCTACAAGTGTTTCTTGGCAAATTCCATTACAATCAGCGGCGCTGGGCGAACGCACAATGAGTTAATAATAGGCAGGTGGTAATGTTTGAAGTAGCGCTATTTGAACCGCGTATGGCACCCAACACGGGTAACATTATGCGCCTGGTGGCTAACAATGGCTGCCGATTACATTTAATTGAACCGCTGGGCTTTGATCTCGAAGAGAAAAAGCTGCGGCGCGCCGGGCTAGATTACCGCGATCTAAACAATGTTACCCGCCATGCCGATTTTACGGCGTTTCAAGCGGCGATGCAGGGGCGCACACTATGGGCGATTACTACCAAAGGCAGCCGTGCTCACAGTGACGCGACCTTCGCCCCGGGCGACGTATTGCTGTTCGGTTCAGAAACCGCAGGGCTTTCACCCCAAGTGCACGCTGCGCTGCCTGAAGAACACAAGCTGCGTATCCCCATGCAGCCCAATAACCGTAGCTTGAACCTTTCCAATGCGGTGGCCATCGTTAGCTATGAGGCGTGGCGCCAGCAAGGCTATGCTGGCGCATTAAGCAGTGAGCGATAGATGCAGTGACTAGCCCGTGATGCCGTAGCGGTCGCGATAAGCGCGTACGGCTTCGGCGTAAGCCAGCATTTCGCCTCCAGCACGCTCTTCAAGGTAAGTAAGCACTTGCTCTAAGGTGACAATACTGACAACCGGCATGCCGTACTGAGCCTGCACTTCCTGGATAGCGCTTTGCTCGCCCTGGCCGCGCTCTTGACGGTCAAGTGCAATAATAACGCCGCCCGCGCGGGCACCGCTTTGCTCAATCAGGCTCATCACTTCACGGATAGCCGTACCGGCCGTAATCACGTCATCAATGATCAAAATATCGCCGGCCAGTGGCGCGCCGACAATATTGCCGCCTTCGCCGTGGGTTTTGGCTTCTTTACGATTAAACGCGTAGGGCATATCGCGGTCGTGATGGTCGGCTAAGGCCGCAGCGGTGACCGCTGCCAAGGGAATGCCTTTATAGGCTGGGCCGAACAGCACATCCGCCTGCAGGCCGCTATCAACAATCGCTTGGGCGTAAAATCGGCCTAGCTTGGCCAAGGCACGGCCGGTTTGAAACAGGCCAGCATTGAAAAAGTAAGGGCTTATTCGCCCCGACTTAAGCGTGAACTCGCCAAACTTGAGCACGCCCTGCTCAATAGCGAAGGCAATGAAATCGCGCTGATAGGGTTGTAGAGTGGTGGCCACGGTGGTCTTCTCTTGTCGATAGGAATGAAAGTAATAGGAACCTAAGTAAACGCAACAATAAAACGGGGTTAAATAGCAAGATTTGGTTTGTCTATTTACCCAAACGTCTAAACGTCGGGTATCATACAGCAGCGACGCAAAAGGGACGATTTATGAAAATTGCCAGCATCAATGTCAATGGTATACGTGATGCCGTCGACCGTGGCTTCCTGGACTGGCTGGCTCAGCAGGATGCCGACGTGATCTGCGTGCAGAACATCAAGGCAAAAAGCTTTGAACTGGACGACCATATTCTCTATCCGGAAGGCTACGAAGGCTACTTTCTGGATGCAGAAGAAGATGGTTTCTCCGGCGTGGCACTTTATTGCCGCAAAATTCCCAAGGCGATTATGTACGGCCTTGGGTTCCCTCAGTGTGATCACGAAGGGCGCTTTCTGCAGGCGGATTATGACCGCTTCAGCATCGCCACCTTCTTGATGCCTGATGGAAGTGATCAAAAAGCTAAACAGGCGTTTATGGAGCAGTATCAAGAGTACCTGACGAAGATGTCGCGCAAACGCCGTGAATACATCATCTGTGGTACCTGGCACGTTGCCCATAAAACCATTGATTTGGCCAACTGGTCGGACAATCAGCTTACCTCTGGTTTCCGCCCTGAAGAGCGTGCCTGGATGGATCAGGTGCTTGGCCCAACCGGCTTTATCGACACCTTCCGCGAAATTAATCGCGACGCGGGTGAATATACCTGGTGGCCAAAGCTCGACCAAGACGTGCCCCGTGAGCGCCAAGAAGGCTGGCGGATCGACTACCAACTGGTCGGCCCCAACTTCCGTCGCCATGTGGTTGACGCGTGGATTGATTACGATGCGACCTTCTCTGAGTTCGCACCGCTGATCGTTGAGTATGACTTAGCGCTATAAGCGCTCACTTTCCCGCGTCGCGTTACCCGTCTCAGCAACAGGCCAGCTTTTAAGCTGGCCTGTTTGCGTAAGCGCGTAAGTTATTCGCCAAGTAACGCCTTAGCCACGAATACCCAGTGCTTCGCGCTGTTTTGCGCGTAGCTCGGAGCCCGCTTTCTCCGCCAGATCAAGCATCGCATTCAGCTCAGTACGGTTAAACGCACCCGACTCTGCAGTACCCTGCACCTCGATCAGCTCGCCGCTTTCAGTCATCACCACGTTCAGATCGGTGTCGGCTTTGCTATCTTCCGGATAGTCCAGATCTAGTACCGGCACGCCTTTATAAATACCCACCGAAATCGCGCTAACCAGCTGTTTAAAGGGGTCACCTTTAATCTTCTTCTCACGCTGCAGATAGCGAATGGCATCCACCAGCGCCACGCAGCCACCGGTAATCGACGCGGTACGGGTGCCGCCGTCGGCCTGGATCACATCGCAATCCACGGTAATGGTGAATTCACCCAACTTCTTCAAGTTCACTGACGCGCGCAGGCTACGGCCGATCAAACGCTGAATTTCCAGCGTCCGGCCACCTTGTTTACCGCGCGTCGCTTCACGGCCACTGCGGGTGTGCGTGGCACGGGGCAACATGCCGTACTCAGCGGTGATCCAACCCTGATTTTTACCACGCAGCCAGCGCGGTACGCCTGCTTCTACGCTCGCATTACACAGCACCTTGGTATCGCCAAACTCCACCAGTACCGAACCTTCTGCATGGCGAGTGTAATCGCGGGTTATGCGAATTTCACGAAGCTGGTCGGCTTCACGACCGCTAGGGCGAACAACATCAGGACGCATAGCACCTCACATCAATTTAACAGTGGGAAAGCCCACTATTGTACACGTCAACGCCGCCACTGATGGGCCTATTCAAGGCAGACGTATCCACCAGCACAAGATCGGTTAGACTGACCTAAATGCGCGATGAACAGGAAACTTTAATGGCCAACCCACGCCACGTACACAGCATGACTGCCTTTGCCCGCACCGAGCAGGCTGCCCCGTTTGGCACTCTGCAGGTAGAAATCCGCTCGGTGAATCAGCGCTACCTGGAACCGCACTTTCGCCTGCCCGACGCTCTACGCGAGCTGGAGCCAGTGCTACGCGATGCCTTACGCACGCGCCTAGCGCGGGGCAAGGTAGAGTGCAGCCTGCGTTTTGAAGCCGCCGAAGCCAACCAAGCCCCTGCGGTTAACGCCCAGCGCTTAAAAGAAATAGCCGATGCCCTGGCCGCTATTCAGCAACAGGTACCCAGTGCCGTGCCGCCCACCACGCTGGCGTTGCTTAACCAACCCGGCGTTATGGAAACCCAGCACCTCGACCAAGACGCCATCAAAGCCGCCGCCAAAACGCTATTTGATCAAGCACTGAACGAGTTGATCGACGCCCGCGCCCGGGAGGGCGAAAAACTTGCTGAGATGATCACCACTCGGCTAACGGCTGTGAGTGAACAAGTCGCCACTGTGCGCAGCCTGCTGCCGCAAATTTTAGAGCGCCAGCGCGCCCAACTTTTGGAACGCTTAGAAGTCGCCAAAACCGAACTCGACCCGCAACGCCTGGAAGCCGAACTGGTACTGGTCGCGCAGAAAGCCGATGTAGACGAAGAACTGGACCGCCTCACCGCACATATAGCAGAAGTGAGCCACCAGCTCGCCCAAAAAGGCCCCAAAGGCCGCCGGTTAGACTTCTTGATGCAAGAGCTCAACCGCGAAGCCAACACGCTGTCGTCAAAATCCGTAGTGGCGGAGACGACGCGTTGTGCAGTGGAGTTGAAGGTGTTGATCGAGCAGATGCGGGAGCAGATTCAGAATATTGAGTAGGTTTTTTATTCATCTAATAAGCCCTGTTATTGACTTGTAAATACAGGGCTTTTTTTATTGTATTTTACAAATAAAGTTGTCATTACCTATTTTTAATCGCTAATAAAATAACGGATAAATAATACTTTAATCAACAAGTTAGATTTAAATTTTGTTATTATCTTTTATCTCCCATTACACCATGGCCTCTTCATAAACTTCCTCTACTTCAGAAAATTGCTTAACATTCTCTATTCGCGTTAAGGTCGTCAGTTTCATCGAGTTTCTTATGGGACGATGTGGAACATGGGTAACTGGGCTTTGTAGCGTCAGTGGCTTACCTAGTTCAAACAAATAATACAGATCATCAGCGCCTGATTTTTTACCCGCTTGCTCTTCGCTAAGTGCCTGATCTTAAGTTTTC